>NZ_JBQCCN010000235.1:0-19349 GCF_051962185.1 Sphingomonas sp. | reverse complement strand
GATCCGCATCCTTGTAGAAGGAGCGTTCGTCGTCGGTGAGAGCGAGACCGGACAGGCCGAAGATCACAGGCTTCATGGCGGCGCTTGTAGTCCGGCAGCCTCCGCGTTCAAGGGAGACGCGGCCAAAGGTAGGAAATCCGGCGCCGGGATTGCCCGCCAAAATTTCCCCCTTTGGGAGAGGAAGGGGCCCGCTCGGTGCAACCGAGTGGGAAGGTGAGGGCAGAGAAATCGAGCGCTGCCCTCACCCTTCCGCCGCCTGCGGCGGCTCCTTCCCTCTCCCAATGGGAGAGGGAATCAGCACTATCGCGGCCCCTCATACAGCATCGCGACATTGCATCGCTCATACCGTTTCCCGAACTCCTCCATGATCCCGGCATCGTGGACGAACCCGACTTTCTCGTAGAGATGCACGCCCGCCGCTCCCTTGGCGTTGCTCAGCAAATAGAGCCGGTCGCAGCCCAGCGCGAAGGCGCGTTCGATCATCGCGCGCAGCAGGAATTCGCCCGCCTTGCGGCCGCGCGCCTCGGGCAGGACGCCCATCTTGGTCAGCTCGAACTGGCGGTCGCCGGTCTTCTGCAACCCGCACGTGCCGACGATGCCGAGTTCGGGATCCTCGACGAACAGCACGTCGCCCCCGGGATCGATCAGCCGTTCGCGCGGATGCGTTAGCACGTCGATATCGGTCGGCTCGAGCGTGTACATGTCCTCGATCCATTGCACGTTGATGCGATAGAAATCGGGTGCCAGCTCGTCGCTGAAGCGACGGATGGCGAGGCCGCCGCGTGGGCGCTGGTCGAGCGGTTGGGCGGCAAGGGCGGTTTCCGCCGCGTCGATCTGGGCAAGCAGGGCGTCGACGTCGCATACCTCGTCGACGGCGGCGCGCAGCCGCGGCCATAGCAAGGTGCGCGCAGTATCCATTGCTTCCTGGCCCTTCGCTGTCAGCGTGATCGTCCGGGAGCGCTGGTCGCGTTCGTCGCGGCTCGCCTCGACCAAGTCGAGTTCGACCAGCCGGGAGAGAATGCGCGTCACCGCCGGCTGACTGATCCCGATCCGGTCGGCGAGATCGCCGACACTCTGTGGGCCGCGTCGGTACAGCGCCGTCAGCAACGGCATCTGGCTCGGCTGGGTGGGAAGGCCGCAATCCATGGCGATGCGCTCTGCGCCAGCCTGGAACCGTTCAGCGAGTCGCTTCAGCCGACTGCCGAGCATCACCGCGCCTTCGATCGCGATTACGTCTTCGTTCATCGTCTTGCTCCAACCGCAGAATCATAATGTGTTATATAACACGTTATGTAGTCAAGTGGGCAGCGGGATTAATCTTTACCTCACCATGATATGGCAGCGGCAGAAAGATGGTCGGCAAGCTCAAGATCGATCGGCGCACCGCGCCGTTCCTGCTGATCGCGGCCGTCGCGATCGTGTTGCGTGTTGCCGCGTTCTCACCGTTCGCTATCCACCATCCCGACGAAGCGCTGCAATATCTCGATCAGGCGCATCGGCTGGCGTTCGGTACCGGGCTGGTCCCGTGGGAATATCGCGTCGGCATGCGCAGCTGGCTTGTGCCTTTGCTGCTGGCCGGACCGATGGCGCTGGGTGAGATGTTGGCGCCGGGATCTCTGCTGTATCTGTTCCTCGCGCGCGGGGCAGCGGCATTGCTCGCCTTCGCGCCGGTAGTCGCGGCCTGGGCGATCGGACGTCGCTTCTCGAGGGGACACGCCCTGGTTGCGATGACGGTGATCGCGATCTGGTACGAAAGCGTCTATTTCTCGATCCATGTGCTGACCGAGCCGCTCGCGGTCGCCGCGTTCCTGGCCGCCGTGGCGCTCGCCGCACCCGGGGCGTCGCGGGGCCGGCTGGCGGCGGCCGGCGCGGCGCTGGTGCTCGCCGCGATCCTGCGTATCCAATATGCTCCGGGGATCGCCGCCTTTGCTCTGGTCACTTTCGGCACGCGGTGGCGTGACTGGACTTGGCTGGCGGTCGGCGGCATCCTCGCGGCGACGGCAAGTTCGACGGTCGACCTCGCGATGGGTCAATGGCCGTTCGGCTGGGCCTGGATGAACGTCGAGCAGAATGTCCTCGCCGGCAAGGCGGCGCAGTTCGGCGAATTCGGCGTCGAAGCCTATGCGCAGATGTTGTGGCTGCATTGGCAGGTCGCGATCGTTCCCATCCTCTGGTGCGCGATCCTCGGCGCGCGGCGCTCGCCGGCGCTGGCGACGGCGGCGCTGGTCAACCTCGCGGTGCATCTGGCGATCGGCCACAAGGAATATCGATTCATCCTGCTGACCACCGAGATCACGATCCTGCTCGCCGCGATCGGTTCGGTGGACGCCGCCGAACGGTTGCGCGGCAGATTGTCGACGCGGGCCGCGCTCGTTCTCGTAATCGCTTTATGGAGTGCAGCTTCGGCAACGCTAGCAGCGTCGGATGTCGCCGATCCCGGTTGGCGTCGATTCGAGAGCGGCAACCGGCTGGCCAGGGCGGCGGTGCTGCGGCGCGCCTGCGGCGTCGCCCTGGTCGACGGCAATTACTGGGCGACGGGCGGCCAGACCTATCTCGATCGTATTCCGCTTTATTATGTTCTCGGCCACGACGCGGCGGCCGAGCGCGCCCAGTTCGCGGCGACCGCTAAGGCCTATGACGCCATCATCACCGCGCCGGGCCGCGACACGATTCCGCCCGACTACCGGACGCTCGCTTGCAGCGGAGAGGGAAGGGAGCGGCTATGCCTCGCCATGCGTACCGGCGATTGCCGCCGCGACGCGGCTTCGAACGCCCGGCTGATGCAGCGCGTGATGGAAGCGAACGGCCGCTGAGCCCTCATGGGTGCGCTAGGATCATAAGACACTCTTCCCTTTGCGCGATCTGCGCGGCAGGATGGGCGTTCATTCGACACCGGTCGACCGGCGCTTTTCGAAAAGGGGTTTCAGCATGACCGAACTTTCGCGCCGCGAGGCGCTCACCGCCGCTGCGATGGTGCCGTTCGTCGCCGCGATGCCGGCCTGGGCGCAGGATTCGGCGGGCGCGATGTGGGATTTGACCGATCTCTATCCTAACGATGCTGCGTGGGACGAGGCGCGCAAGAAGACGCTAGCCGAGGTGCCGAGCCTGACCAGATTCAAGGGCCGGTTGGGTGAGAGCGCCGATACGCTGGCGGCCTTCCTGGTGGCGCAATCGGACATCGGCCGCGCCGCGAGCCGCATCTACACATATGCCAGTCTCAAGGCGGACGCCGACCTCAGGGTTTCGGCCAACCAGGAGCATCAGGCCCAGGCGATCGACCTGTTCACCGCGTTGGGCGAGGCGACCGCCTGGGCGACGCCGGAGATCCTGTCGCTGGGCAAGGCGAAGATCGATTCCTTCGTCGCATCGAACGAAACGCTGCGAAAGCGGTTCGACTTCGCGCTTTCCGATACCCTGCGTCAGGCAGCGCACACGCTGTCACCCGAAGGCGAGATGTTGCTGGCCGGCGTCGGCTCGCCCTTGTCGGGGCCGAGCGATATCCGCGAGCAACTCGTCGCCTCCGACATTCCCTGGCCGACGGTCACGCTGTCGACCGGCAAGCAGGTGCGGCTCGACGACCAGGCCTATACGCTCAACCGCGACGCGCCCAACCGCGTCGACCGCAAGCTCGTGTTCGACACCTTCTGGGCCGAGTACGGCAAGTTCCAGAATTCGCTCGGCGCGGCCTATGCCGCCAAGCTCAAGGCCGATGTGTTCCGCAAGAAGGCGCGGCACTATCCGACGTCGCTCGCCATGTCCTTGTCGGGCAACAACGTGCCCGAGGGCGTGTACCGGAAGCTGGTCGCCGAGACCAACAAGGGCCTGCCCGAATTGCATCGTTATTTCGAGCTGCGTCGCAAGCTGCTCGGCCTGCCCGACATGGCCTATTACGACATCTACCCGCCGCTCGTCCGCCTCGACCGCAAGGCCGAGCTCGCCGACATGCGCACCAACACGCTGGCGGCGACCAAGGTGCTCGGCCCCGACTATGTCGAGATGCTGGGCAAGGCGACCGCGGCCAAGTGGATGGATCCCTTCCCGCGTCCGGGCAAGAAATCGGGCGCGTACATGAATCCGGGCGCGGCCTATGACCTGCATCCCTATCTGCTGCTCAATCTCGGCCACAATTACGAGGGCATGACCACCTTCGCGCATGAATGGGGTCATGCGATGCACACGCTGCTCGCGAACAAGAACCAGGTCTACGAGAAGTCGGATTATCCGCTGTTCCTCGCCGAGATAGCCTCGACCTGCAACGAGCAGCTATTGGCGGCGTACATGGTCGCCAACGCCAAGACCAAACAGGAGAAGCTCTATTATCTCGGCATGCAGCTCGAGGGTATGCGCGGGACCTTCTATCGCCAGGCGATGTTCGCCGAGTTCGAGCTCGCCGCCCACGACAAGGCGGAAGCGGGCGAGGGGCTGTCGGGCGAGAAGTTCAGCGCGATGTATCTCGATCTGCTCAAGCGCTACCACGGCCCGAAGGTAGCGATCTCCGACACTTATGCTTCGGAATGGGCCTACATCCCGCATTTCTATTCGAGCTTCTACGTCTATCAATACGCGACCTCGATCTCGGCGGCGTCCTATTTCGCCCGCTCGATCCTGAGCGGGGGCGCGAAGGAACGCGACAATTACCTCAATGTGCTGAAAGCGGGCGGTTCCGACTATCCGACCGAGATATTGAAGCGCGCCGGTCTCGATATGGCGAGCCCGGCGCCCTACCAGGCGATCATCCAGACCTTCCGCGAGACACTGGATGCCTGCGAGAAACTGATGGCGTGACGCGCTGGGCGCCGGGGCGTCAGGTCCGGCGCCCTCGCCGCGTCGGCGCGTGGAAATCGAGCGGTTTCCTCGCGATCCAGCGCAGGAAGGGTACGAGCGCGTCATTCCGGCGAAGCGCAACGAGATCGGTGCCGATCCGTGCCAACTGGCCATTGTCGAAGGCCGCATGGATCGCACGGTGGCAGATAGGATGGAGCGGGACGGTATCGCGACCGCCTTCGCTCTTCGGTACCGGATGATGCCATTCGGTCAGCGAGCCAAGCGGTCGCTGGCATAATGCGCACGCGGCGGCCGGCGGGGCGGGCGTGGCGATCGCCGCGAGCGCCTTGCGCCGGACTCGCCCCACCATGGCTATTTCATCGCCTCGATCAGCTTCTTGACCTCCTGGCTGCGGCCGCGCGGCAGGACCAGGACGTTGTCGCCATTGGCGACGACGATCAGGTCGGTCACGCCGACCAGCGCGATGCGCACTCCGTCGGCGCGGACCAGGCAATTCTCGGTCTCGATCGCGACGACGTCGCCTTGGCAGCAATTGCCTGCCTCGTCGCTGACGCTCAATTCGTGGAGCGCATCCCAACTGCCGAGGTCGCTCCAGCCCATGCTGACCGGCACGACCGCGACCCGCGGCGCCTTTTCCATCACAGCATAGTCGATCGAGTCCGAGGGCGAGGCGGCAAACGCTTCCGGATCGGGATGGACCCGTGCGCCTTCGTGGGTCGCCTTGAGCATCGCCTGTTGCGCGGCATGGAGGATCTCGGGCGCATGGACCGCCAGCGCGCCCAGGAAGGCGTCGGCGCGGAACAGGAAGATTCCTCCGTTCCAGACATGGTCGCCCGCCGCCAGCATCGCCTCGGCGCGGTCGCGCGGCGGTTTCTCGACGAAGCGCGCGACCTTGTGCACGCGTGGCGCCACCGCCTCGCCGACATGGATCCAGCCATAGCCGGTCTCGGGGGCGTGGGGATCGATCCCGAAGGTCACCAGCCAGTTCTGCTCGACCAGCGGCAGCGCGGCGTGGATCGCGGCATGGAAGGCGTCGACATCGGTGATGACGTGATCGGACGGCATGACCAGCAGCGCCGCCTCGCCACTGCCCGCCGCCAGTGCCGCCAGCGCGATCGCCGGCGCCGTGTTGCGGCCGATCGGCTCGAGGATCAGGGCCTGGGCGGGCGCACCGATCGCTTCGAGCTGCGTCTCGATTTCTTCGGCATGGCGCTGGTTGGCGACGACGATCGGCGCCGCGAATTGCTCGCCGCAGGCGCGCTGCGCGGTCAGCTGGAGCATGGTTTCGTCGGCGGTCAGCGCGAGCAATTGCTTGGGCGTGTCCGGCGTCGACATCGGCCACAGCCGCGTTCCCGAGCCTCCCGACAGGATGACAGGGATGATCGACGTCGCCTCGGGCATTCACGAGTCCTTTGCTGCTGGATTGATATCTAGGGGCTTCCCGCGAATTGCCAAACTCGGCTGGGGCTCATGGGTTTCCCCGCGTTCAGCCTTTCTTTGTCAATTAATGCGACACCGCCTGAAACGTGTCGGAAAATCTTACACGACCATGCCGATGAAGGGCCGAAAAGGCAGGCGAAGACGATGATCAGGCTGTTCAAGCACTATGTGCCGCACGCCGTGCTGTTCCTTGGGCTGCTCGACGTCGCGCTGCTGATCGCGTCGGCGGAGATCGCTTATTCGATCCGGCTCCATCAGCTCGGCAGCATCGTCGAGCCGATGATCGAGCGCTGGCCGCAACTCTTCACCTTCGCGTTCTCGCTCGAAACCGCGATGATCGCGGTCGGCGTCTATGGCGCTGACGCGCTGCAGTCGCTGCGCCGCGCGGTCGCGCGCATCCTGGTCGCGATCTCGCTGGGCGTGATCTTCCTCTCGGTGCTGTTCTTCCTGTCGCCGGCGATCACTTTCTGGCGCTCCAACCTGCTCTACGCGATGGGCATCGCCGCGGTGTCGCTGGTCGCGATCCGCATCCTCTTGGGCAAGATGCTGGGCAGCCAGGTGTTCAAGCGCCGCGTCGTCGTGCTCGGCGCCGGCCCGCGTGCGGCTCGCTTGAAAGCACTCCAGCAACAGCCGGGATCGGCGTTCGTCGTGGTCGGCTATGTCTCGATGAGCGAGGCCAATCGCGTCATTCCCGAAGCGATCGCGCGCGACGCGATCTACAATCTGGCCGACCATGTCGTGCTGTTGAACGCGAGCGAAGTGGTGCTGGCGCTGGAGGAGCGGCGCAACGCGTTGCCGCTCAAGGACTTGCTGCGAATCAAGACCACCGGCGTCCATGTCAACGACATCTCGACCTTTCTCGAACGCGAGACCGGCCGCGTCGACTTGCAGAGCGTCAACCCGAGCTGGCTGATCTTTTCCGACGGCTTCTCGTCGGGGCGGATGCTGTCGGGCGTGTTCAAGCGGTTGTTCGACATCGTGGCGAGCATGCTGCTCTTGCTGCTCGCCGGCCCGGTCATCCTGCTCACCGCCATCGCGGTGAAGCTCGAGAGCAAGGGCCCGGCTTTCTATCGCCAGCGCCGGGTCGGCCTCTACGGCGTCGGTTTCGACTGTCTCAAATTGCGCTCGATGCGCCAGGATGCCGAGGTCAACGGCCAGGCGGTCTGGGCCGAGAAGGACGACCCGCGCATCACCCGCATCGGCCGCTTCATCCGCAAGGTGCGGATCGACGAGCTGCCGCAATGCTGGTCGGTGCTGAAGGGCGAGATGAGCTTCGTCGGCCCGCGCCCCGAGCGGCCCCAGTTCGTCGAGGATCTCGAGCAGCAGCTGCCTTATTATGCCGAACGCCACATGGTGAAGCCCGGCATCACCGGCTGGGCGCAGATCAATTATCCCTATGGCGCGTCGATCGAGGACAGTCGCCAGAAGCTCGAATACGACCTTTACTACGCCAAGAATTATTCCCCATTCCTCGACCTGCTGATCCTGCTCCAGACGATCCGCGTCGTCTTGTGGCCCGAGGGTGCGCGGTGATGCTGGCGATGCAGTGCGGCGCGGGGCCGGCGGAGCTGGGCCCCAAATAATGACCGCGACGATCATCCTGTGGAGCCATGCGCTCGCCGCCTTGCTGTTCGCCGGGCTGGCGCTGTCGCAATTGCGCGATCGCGCGGTCAGCGTGCCGCGCGCGGCGTTCGTCGCCGCCTTGGGCATGACCGCCTTGTGGACGCTCGCGGTGGCCGGAATCGGTAGCCAGGACCTGACGACGCGGATCACCGAAAGCCTGCGCAATATCGCCTGGCTGGCGTTCATGCTGGCGGTCCTGAGGCGCGATCCGGCCGCGCGCCAGGCACGGGCGGTCACGATGATCTATGGCGTCGTCATGCTGGTGGCGCTGGCCGGCATCGTGCTCAGCCTGATCCAGTCGACCGTGACGGGGGATATCGTTCAGGGAATCGCGGCGGTGCGCATCCTGCTGCGCATGATGGTCGCGCTGGGGGCGCTGGTGCTGGTCCATCATCTTTATTCCGCCGTCGCGCCGGGCGCGCGCGGCGGCATCCGCTTGGCGGTAGTGGCGCTCGCGGCGATGTGGCTGGGCGATTTGTCGCTCTACACCGCAGCCTATCTTGGCGGCGGCTGGCCAATGGAACTGATCGCGACGCGAGGACTGGCGATGGTCGCTATCGTGCCGGTGCTGGCGATCGCGGTGCATCGCAATGGCGACTGGACGCTGAAATTGTCGCGCACCGTGACATGGCAATCGCTCTCGCTGGTCGCGTTGCTGGCCTATGCCGGTGTCACGGTACTCGCGATAAGCGCGATCGACGCTTTCGCGGGCGGCTATACGCGGTTGGCGCAGACCGCCTTCGTGTTCGGCTCGGCCGCCGCGCTGCTGACCTTGCTGTCGTCGCCCGCGATCAAGGCCTGGTTGCGAGTGATGGTTGCCAAGCACCTGTTCAATCATCGCTACGATTATCGCGCCGAATGGACGCGGTTCACCGACACGCTGGGCAAGCCCGGGGAGGGGGCGCCCCCGCTCGAGGAGCGCATCGTCAAGGCGGTGGCCGATGTGACCGATTCGTCCGCCGGGCTGTTGCTCGTCGCCGACGGCGGTGGCCTCAGCCTCGGTGCGACCTGGAATTGGGACGGCGCGGTGCCGGGGGCGATGGCGAGCGAGGCGCTGGCCGAATTCCTGGCGCACGGCGGTCGCATCGTCGAGCTGGATTCGGTGCGCGCGGGCGAGGCGACTCCCGTCGAACTCACGGCGGTGCCGCAATGGATGCTCGACGCGCCGGCCGCCTGGGCGATCGTGCCGCTCGTCCACCTCAACCAGCTGATCGGCGCGATCCTGCTGGCGCGGCCGCCGATCGACCGCAGCCTCGACTGGGAGGATTTCGACCTGCTCCGCATCGCCGGCCGCCAGGTCGCGAGCTATCTCGCCGAGGCGCGCGCGCATGAAGCGCTGGCCGACGCGCGGCGCTTCGACGAATTCAACCGTCGCTTCGCCTTCATCATGCATGACGTGAAGAATCTGGTCAGCCAATTGACGCTGGTCGCCCGCAACGCCGAGCGCCATGCCGACAATCCCGATTTCCGCGCCGACATGATCGCGACGCTGAAGGATTCGGTCGGGCGGATGAACGAGCTGCTCGCACGCCTGTCGCAGCACAATTCAGGGCGCGTCGAGGAGCCGCTCGCGGTCGAGCTGATGCCGATCGTCGAGCGCGTGATGCGCCGGCGCGGCGGCAGTCATCCGATTGCGATCACCGGCAAGCGCGACGCCGTCGCCATCGCCGACCCGGCGCGACTCGAACAGGCACTGGGGCATTTGCTCCAGAATGCGATCGAGGCGAGCGCGGCGGGCGAGCCGGGCGGCATCGTCCTCGGCGCCTCGACGCTCGAGGTGATCGAGACCGGCGCCGGGATGAGCGCGAGCTTCGTGCGCGACCGCCTGTTCCGGCCGTTCGTCTCGACCAAGGACAACGGGTTCGGGATCGGCGCGTTCGAGGCGCGCCAGGTGGTTCAGGCGATGGGCGGCACGCTCGACGTGGTCAGCCGCGAAGGCGAGGGCACGCGCTTCACCATCGCGCTCAGGGAGGCGCTCGCGCCGGTCAAGATGGAGCGAGCGGCATGACAGACCCACGGCCGAAATTGTTGATCGTCGAGGATGATGCCGGCCTGCAGCGCCAGTTGCGCTGGGCCTATGACGGTTACGAAGTGATCGTCGCCGGCGATCGCCGCGAAGCGATCGATGCCCTTCGCGCCGAGGAACCCGCGGTGGTGACGCTCGACCTCGGCCTGCCGCCCGATCCCGACGGCGTGGCCGAGGGCTTTGCCACGCTCGCCGAGATCCTGCGCCTCAAGCCCGACACCAAGGTCATCGTCGCTTCCGGTCACGGCGCGCGCGAAAGCGCGTTGCGCGCGATCGCCGAGGGGGCGTGGGATTTCTACCAGAAGCCGATCGACATCGACGCGCTCGGGCTGATCGTCGCGCGTGCCTTCCACGTTCATGCGCTGGAGGAGGAGAACCGCCGCCTCGCCACCGCGCCGCGCGAGGCGCTGGGCGGTCTCATCACCGCCGCGCCCGAGATGATCAAGGTGACTGGCATGATCGAGCGCGTCGCCAGCGCCGACGTTTCGGTGATGCTGCTCGGCGCGAGCGGCACCGGCAAGGAAGTGCTGGCGCGCGGGTTGCACGAGAAATCGGGGCGCAAGGGCCAGTTCGTCGCGATCAATTGCGCGGCGATCCCCGAGACCTTGCTCGAAAGCGAATTGTTCGGACACGAAAAGGGCGCGTTCACCGGAGCGGTCAAGACCACCGAGGGCAAGATCGAGCTGGCCGACGGCGGCACGCTCTTCCTCGACGAAATCGGCGACGTGCCGCTGCCGCTCCAGGTCAAGTTGCTGCGCTTCCTGCAGGAACGCGTGATCGAGCGGATCGGCGGCCGCAAACCGATCGCCGTCGACACGCGGATCGTCTGCGCGACACATCAGGACGTCGACGCGATGGTCGCGAGCGCCTCGTTCCGCGAGGACCTCTATTACCGCCTGGCCGAGATCGTCGTGCGCATCCCGAGCCTGGCCGAACGTACCGGCGATCCGGTGCTGCTCGCCAAGCATTTCCTCCATCATTACGCCAAGACGATGAACCGGCCGGTCACCGGCCTGTCGCCCGACGCGCTATCGGCGAACGATGCCTGGACCTGGCCGGGCAATGTCCGCGAGCTGGAGAACCGCATGAAACGCGCGGTGATCATGGCCGACGGCAAGCAGGTCACCGCCATCGACCTCGATCTCGCCGAGCGCGAGACCGCCGAGCCGATCAATTTGAAGGCGGTGCGCGAAAGCGCCGACCGCAAGGCGATCCGTCACGCGCTGGCGCGCGCCGAGGGCAATATCTCCAACACCGCCAAGCTGCTCGGGATCAGCCGCCCGACGCTCTACGACCTCCTCAAGAATTACGACCTCCATGCCTAGGAACAGGACCATGAAGACCATCGTGAAAGGTGCCGCGATCGGCGCGACCGCGATCGCCGCGGTTGGCGGAGCGGCGATCTTGCTGACGGCGCCGGCCCGGGCCGACGCGCCGGCCGCGCGCACCGAGCTCGGCTACAGCCTGGCGCTGCTCCGGCAAGGCAATTTCAACGCCGCGCGCGCGCACGCCCAGGCCGCGATCAAGGAAGACCCGCAATGGGGCGCGGCGCATGCCGTGCTGGCGCGCACCTTCCTCGCGCTCGGCGACGGCGTCGGCGCCGAATCCGAGCTGGGCCGCGCCGCCGCGGCCGGTTTCGACATGGGCCGCGCGCATCAATTGCTCGCCGAGGCCTGGCTGTTGCAAGGCGACGCCAAGCGTGCGCTGGCGGAGGCGGCCAAGGCCGATCCCAAGTTCGGCGCCTATGCCACCCGTGTCACCGCGCGCGCGCTCGCCGCGCAGGGCAAGGTGGCGGAAGCGCAGTCGCTGCTCGGCGAGTTGCTCGACGGCGCCCCTGGCGATTCCTACGCCTGGTCCGATCTCGGCCGCATTCGATACAGCGCCGGCGACATCGCGGGGGCGGCTGGCAATGCGCGCAAGGCGGTCGAGCTCGATCCCGACAATCTCGAGGCCCTGACGCTGCGCGGTGAACTGGTGCGCGAGCAATATGGCCTTAACGCCGCGTTGCCCTGGTTCGAAGCGGCGTTGCAGCATGACGCCTATTACCATCCCGCGCTGATCGAATATGCCGCGACGCTGGGCGACCTCGGCCGTTATACTGACATGCTCGGCGCCACCCGCCGCGCGCTGGCGGCGCGGCCGGGCAGTCCCCAGGCTTATTATCTCCAGGCCGTGCTCGCCGCGCGGGCCGAGAATTACGACCTCGCCCGCAGCCTGATGCAGCGCACCGGCGGGCGGATCGACGATCTGCCCGGTGCCTTGTTGCTGAACGGCACGCTCGCCTATCAGGCCGGCGCCTATGAACAGGCGATCGGGGCGTGGCGCGAACTGGTCGGGCGGCAGCCGATGAACATCACCGCGCGCCGGTTGCTGGGAGCGGCGATGCTGCGCTCGGGCGACGCCAAGGGCGCGCTCGACGTGCTGCGCCCGGTGGCCATGCGCGGCGACGCCGACAGCTATACCCTGGGCCTGGTCGGGCGCGCGTTCGAGGCGACCGGCGAGCGCGACTGGGCGGCCAAGTTCCTCGACCGCTCGGCCTGGCCGGATCGTGCCGAGTCGACGCCGTTCGGCACCGACGACAGCCTGGCGGTGCTCGCCGGCGCCGCCGACAAGGATCCGACCAATCCGGTGCTCGCGGTGGCGGTGATCCGCGGGTTGATCGATGCGGGGCAGGGCGACGACGCTCTGGCGCGCGCGCGGTCGCTCGAGGCGGCGACGCCCGGCGCACCGGCGGCGCATCTGCTGGTCGGCGACACGCTGATGACGATGGGCAAGTTCGGCGATGCCGCCGAAGCCTATCGCAAGGCCGCCGACATCAAGTTCGACGAGCCGACCATGTTGCGCACGGTCGACGCGCTCGACCAGGCCGGCAGGCGCCCCGAGGCGACCAGCGTGCTGGCGTTGTTCCTGACCCAGCATCCCGAAAGCGTCCCGGCGTTGCGGCTGGCGGCGCATTGGCAGATCGCCTCGGGCGATTGGGATTCGGCGATCGACACGCTGGAGGAATTGCGCGCCCGCGTCGGCTCGCGCGATTCCGGCCTGTTGTCCGAGCTCGCTTACGCCAATGTCGGCGCGAACAATCTCGACGACGCGATGTCCTACGGATCGGCGGCGTACGATATCGCGCCGATGAGCCCGGCGGCGACCGATGCATACGGCTGGGCGCTCTATTCGGCCGGCGAGAACGCCAAGGCGATCGACCTGTTCGAGAAAGCGATGGCGCTCGCGCCCAAGCAGGCCGGCATCCGCTGGCATCTCGCCCAGGCCTATGCCGATAGCGGGCGCAAGGCCGAGGCCAAGGCGCAACTCGCGACCGTGCTGGCCGATCCGAGCTTCACCGATCGTGCCGCCGCCACGGCGCTGCTGAAGCTACTGGGCTGATCGCGCCGCGCCGTGTAACGGGGCGCGGATGACCGACCCGCTCGACCGTATCGCCGCCGCGCTGGAGCGGATCGCGCCGCCTGTGCCGGCCGATGCCGACCCGCTCGCGCATCCAGCCTACGTCTGGCGCGATGGGCGACTGATCGCGGCGCGCAAGTTCGATCCACTGCCGCTCGACCTGCTGCTCGGGGTCGATGCGCAAAAGACCGCTTTGGTCGAGGATTTCGGCCGGCTGGCGGCGGGTTTCGCGGCGCAGGACGTGCTGTTGTGGGGCGCGCGCGGCACCGGCAAGTCGGCGTTGGTCAAGAGCGCGGTCGCCGCCATCCAGGCCGAGGGTAAGAAGCTCGCCTTGATCGACGTTGCGGCGATGCAGGGCCTGCGCGCCTTGTTCGACCGGATCGACGGCTTGCCGCGCGCCTTCGTCCTGTTTCTCGACGATCTCGGCTTCGACGCTGCCGGCGACGCCCGCGCGCTGCGCTCGCTGCTCCAGGGCGGGGCGGAAGCGCGGCCGGCCAATGCGCGGCTGGTGGTCACCGCCAATCGCCGTCACCTCGTCCCGCGCGACATCGCCGAGCAGGAAAGCGCGATCAATCCGCGCGACAGCGTCGACGATCATCTCGCGCTCGCCGACCGTTTCGGGCTGAGCCTGGGATTCCATGTCATGGACCAAGCCGGCTATGTCGCGATCGTTCGCGCTTATGCCGAGCGCTTCCACCTGCCGTTCGATCCCGACGAGGCGGTCGGCTGGTCGACCCGGCGTGGCGGGCGGTCGGGACGCGTCGCCTGGCATTACATCACCGACCTTGCCGGGCGATCGGGGCGCGAATTGCCTTTCTGACCCGATAAGGATCAAAATTGGGCCGGTCCGGCTTGACTTCGGAGGGCGGAACGATGCCCATTCCCGCCATGGCAAGGATCGGCGAACTCGACCTCCCGGACCGGCTGCACCCGGCGATCCCGCGCTGGGCGACACAGTTGGGCGTCGCCTTGCTGTGCGTGGGTGCGGCAGGAGTCCTGCGGCTGGCGATCAACCTGGTCGCGCCCGGTGCGGCGGTGTTCGCCTTGCTGTTCCCCGCGATCATGATCGCCACGCTGTTCGCGCGCTGGCAGGCCGGCCTGCTGACCGCCGCCATATCGATCGCCTACGCTTTCTTCGCGGTCTATCTGCCGTCGCCTGCGACGACCCAGAGCGGCCCTTATTGGACCCTCTTCGCGATCGCCTTTTCGGCGGGCCTGACGATCGCGCTGGCCGAGACGTTTCGTCGCGCGGTTCATCGCGCGACCGACGAGCGCGATCTGCAGATCGCCGATCGCGACCTCATGCTCAGCGAGTTCGAGCATCGCGTTAAGAACAATTTCCAGATCGTCGCCAGCATGCTCGACATCCAGCGCCGCCGGGTCAGCGATCCTGCCGCGAGCGACGCGCTGGGTGCCGCGATGATGCGCGTCGACAGCATCGCGCGAGCGCACCGCCACCTCTATCGCGACGGCCAAGGCAGCGAAGTCAATGTCAGCGACTATCTGAAGGACCTGTGCGACACCTTGTCCGACGCGCTGCTGTTGCGCGGCGGGGTCACGCTCGATTGCGATGCCGACGCCGCGCATATCCAGCGCGACCATGCGGTGTCGATCGGACTGGTCCTCAACGAGCTGGTCACCAACGCGGCAAAGCACGCTTTCGTCGGGCGCGAGACCGGAACGATCCATGTGTCGTGGAAGCACAAGGCGGAGGGTGGCTGGCGGCTGACCGTGGCCGACGACGGTGTCGGCCTGCCGCCCGGTCCGCGGCCCAAGCGCAAGGACGGCGGACTTGGCCAGCGCCTGATCGAGGCCTTCGTCAAGCAGGCCGGCGGCACGCTGACCACGGTGAGCGATAGCGGCGGCACGCGGGTGATGATGGACGTGCCCGACTGAAACTTCGCGGCGGCGGCGCGTTGTCTCGGGTATGGAACGACTCTGGTTCATCACCAATCCCAAGTCGGGATCGTCCGACGCCAGCAAGGCGGAGGCGATCGAGGCGGCCTGTCACGAGCGCGGCTTGCGCTTCGTCGGGCGGACCGATTTCCCGGACCACAAGCTGCCGACGCCGGCGGAGCTCGATCGTGCCGGCGCCGATACCGTGATGCTGTTCGCCGGCGACGGGACGATCAACGCGGCGGTCTGTGCGCTGGCCGATTGGGACGGCGGCATCCTGATCCTGCCCGGCGGAACGATGAATATGCTGGCCAAGGTGCTGCATGGCGATGCCGACCCGGCGGCGATCGTCGAAGCGGCGCACGATCGTGAGCGCCGCGTGGCGCTGCCCTATGTCGAGGCCGGCAAGCATCGCGCGCTGGTCGGTTTGATCGTCGGGCCGGCGGCAAGCTGGTACCGGGCGCGCGAGCAGGTGCGCGAGGGGCGATTGGGCAAGCTCCTTCCCGCGATCCGCGCGGCGTGGCGACGGACCTTCGGGCGCGGCGTGCGGCTGACCGGCGCGCCCGGCTTTCCGCCGCGCGTCCAGGCCGCCTATGTCTATGCTCAGGACGATCATCTCGAAGTCGCCGCGGTCGATGCCCGCGATTTCCGCGCGATCGCCGAGCTCGGCTGGAATTGGGTGACGGGCGATTGGCTCGCGGCGCGCGCGGTGACGGAAATCCGCGCCGACGAAGTGCGCATCGCCGAGCGGCGGCCGGTACTCGCCTTGTTCGACGGCGAGCCCGAAAGCCTCGATCCGGGAACGCAGGTCAGCGTCGGGCGTACCAGGGAGCAGTTCGTCAGCACGCGGGAAGACAAGGCATGATCCGGCTGTTCCACGTCAGCGACGTCCATTTCGGGCGGGAGGACAAAGCGGCGGTCGCGTGGTTCGATGCGCTGGTCGCGGCAGAGCAGCCCGATGCGGTGGTGATGACCGGCGATCTGACGATGCGCGCGCGCCGCCGCGAGTTCGACGCGGGTCTCGCCTGGCTGCGATCGCTCGGCCGCCCGGTCACGGTCGAGGTCGGCAACCACGATCTGCCCTATTTCAACCTGCTCGCGCGAATCTTCGCGCCCTATCGCCGCATACGGGACGTCGAGCGGCTGATCGAGCAGCCGCTCGACTTGCCGGGCATCGCGATCGTGCCGCTAAAGACTACCGCGCGCGCGCAATTCCGGTTCAACTGGGCGTCGGGCAACGTCACGCGCCATGCACTGCGCGAGGCACTGGCGCTGGTCGAGGCGGTGCCCAAGGACAAACTCGTCTTCATCGCTTGCCATCATCCGCTGATAGAGCCGCACAAGAAACTGTCGAAGCAGACGCATTACGGCGCGGAAGCGATGGCGGCGCTGGCCAGGACAGGGGCAGATGCGGTGCTTACGGGGCATGTCCATGACGCGTTCGATATCGAGCACCGCGACGGCGACGCGGTGGTGCGGATGATCGGGGCGGGGACCCTGTCCGAACGAACGCGCTCGACGCCGCCGTCGTTCAACGAAATCCGGGTGGAAGACGGCGCGTTCGACGTGGTGTGCCGGACGATGGCGCCGCAGCCCGACGAGGTGTTGCCGGTGGAGGAGCCGGCGGTGGCGTAGCTCCTTCTCCTTCTCCCGCAAGCGGGAGAGGGGTGCCGATCGTGGAGCAGGCGGCGTAAGGCTCCCCTCTCGCTTGCGGGAGGGGCTGGGGGAGGGCGTGTCGATCTCGAGGGGAGGAACAAGCGCTCCCCTAACCCCTCCCGCAAGCGGGAGGGGAATAGCGCGTCATATTCCCCAACTTATCCTTCCCATAACCGCCGGTAGGACTTGAGCTACCGCCATTCGCGGCTAGGCTCCGCCGCCATGCGCCATGCCTTAGCCCTGCTGCTCGCCGCGCCGCTGATGATCAGCGCCGCCCCCACTTCCTACGAAGCCCGCGTCGCCAATGTGCTGGCGAAGACGCCGCTGATCGACGGGCATAACGACTGGGCGGAGACGCTGACCGACAAGGCGGGCGATGCGCGCTGGACGATGGACCTCACGGACCTCGACCCGGCCAAATACAATACCGACATCACCCGCCTGCGTGCCGGGCATGTCGGCGGACAATTCTGGTCGGTCTATGTCGACGCCAACCTGCCCGGGCCCGAACAGGTCAAGGAAACGCTACAGCAGATCGACCTGATGAAGACCATCTTCCAGCGTTACCCCAGCGTGTTCGCGCCGGCGACAACGGCGGCCGATGTGCGGCGCATTCACGCCTCCGGCCGGATCGCGTCGATGCTCGGGGTCGAGGGCGGCGGCCAGATCGACGGCAGTTTCTCGGTGCTTCGCGCCTATCGTGCGCTCGGCGCGTCGTATTTGACGCTCACCCATGTGAAGACGATCGAATGGGCGGATTCGGCGACCGACAACCCGAAGCACGGCGGGCTGACCAAGTTCGGCGAGGCGGTGGTCCACGAGCTCAACCGGCTCGGCATGCTGGTCGACCTCAGCCATGTCAGCGAGGACACGATGATCGATGCGCTGCGCGTGTCGAAGGCGCCGGTGATCTTCTCGCACAGCTCGGCCCGCGCGCTCGACGATCATCCGCGCGACGTCTCGGACAAGGTGCTGAAGCTGCTCGCGGCGAACGGCGGCGTGATCATGGTCAATTACGCGCCGAGCTATGTCTCGGAAGCGCGTCGACAATGGGAGGCGGCGCGCAACGCCGAGAAGGCGCGCTACAATTCGCCGCCTTATGGCGGGCTCTATATCGGCCAGCCTGAGCGCGCCAAGGCGGCGTTGGCGGAATGGGACAAGGAGCATCCGCGCCCCGTGGTGACGCTGGCGATGGTCGCCGATCATATCGACCATGTCGTCAAGGTGGCCGGCATCGACCATGTCGGGATCGGCTCCGACTTCGACGGCGTCGAGAGCCTGCCCGAGGGGCTCGACAGCGTCGCGACCTATCCGGCGTTGCTCGCCGAGCTGATGCGTCGCGGCTGGAGCGACGAGATGATCGCCAAGCTGGCCGGCGGCAATGTGCTGAGGGTGATGGAGGGGGCGGAGCGCGTGGCGGCCTCGATGGTCAAGGAGCCGCCCACGACCGCGACGATCGCGATGCTCGACGGCAAGTGACCGAGCCGCTCCGGACGAGGATCGCGACCCAGGCCGACATCCCCGCGATCGCGGTGCTGATGGACCGCGCGATCGGCGAATTGCAACGCGAGTACCTCTCGCCCGAGCAGGTCGAGGCGAGCCGGCTGAGCATGGGGCTCGACACGCAACTCATCGCCGACGGCACTTATGTCGTGGTCGAGGATGACGACGGCCGGATCGTCGGTTGCGGCGGCTGGAGCTATCGCGCGACGCTTTATGGCGGTGACGCCGGCGCGGTGGCGCGCGATGCCGCGGTGCTCGATCCGGCCAGGGACGCGGCGCGCATCCGGGCGATGTACACCGATCCCGATTTCACCCGGCGCGGCATCGGCCGGATGGTGCTGGCGGCGAACGAGGCGGCGGCGCGGGCGGCCGGCTTCACGCGGGCGGAACTGATGGGCACGCTGGCCGGCGAGCCGCTCTATCGCGCGTGCGGGTACGAGACGATCGAGCGGGTCGACTCCATGGCCGATCGCGGCGTCGCGGTACCGGGCGTGAGGATGGGGAAGGTGCTGATGTAAATGCAAATCCTCCCCATGCTTGCATGGGGAGGGGGACCACCGGCGAAGCCGGTGTGGAGGGGCCGCAGCGGCGCAGCCGCGAGGACGGGACTTTCTTCTCCACCGTCCGCTTCGCGGCCGGTCCCTTTCCCCATCTTCGATGGGGAGGATTTATATGCGGCTGACGATCAGGACGGCCTTAAGCCGCGTCCTCGCAATCCGAACACTTGCCCCGCACCTCGATTACCGGGCGGACAGGGGAGAAGCCCGCCGCTTCGGCGGCGTGGCGGACGTTGTCGGCGATCTTGTCGTCGTCGAGATGCACGGTCTGGCCGCAGCTGTCGCAGACCAGGAAAATGCAGTCGTGCAGGCAATCCGGATGCGCGTTGGCGATGTACGCGTTCGAACTCTCGACCCGGCGCGCCAGGTTGGCGCCGACGAACAGGTCGAGGATGCGATAGACGCTGTTGGCGGCGACCCGGCGCCCCTCCGCCTTCGACACCGCATCGGCGATGTCATAGGCG
>NZ_JBQCCN010000234.1:0-22410 GCF_051962185.1 Sphingomonas sp. | reverse complement strand
CAGCACTTCGGGGATCGTGCGCCCTTCCCATTCGACAGGTCGGGTATAATGCGGATATTCGAGAAGGCCGCTTTCGAAGCTTTCCTCATCTCCGCTGGAAGGCGCGCCCATTACGCCGGGAAGCAGCCGAATGCAAGCGTCAAGCAGCACCAGCGCGCCCATCTCGCCGCCCGACAGGATATAGTCGCCGATCGACACTTCCTCGATCGGCCGCGCATCGAACAGGCGCTCGTCGAATCCCTCGAACCGGCCGCACAGGATGATCGCGCCCGGTCCCGCCGCCAATTCGCGCACGCGCGCCTGGGTCAACGGCTT
This sequence comes from Sphingomonas sp., assembly GCF_051962185.1. Classification (GTDB taxonomy): domain Bacteria; phylum Pseudomonadota; class Alphaproteobacteria; order Sphingomonadales; family Sphingomonadaceae; genus Sphingomonas. The sequence continues at coordinate 22,095 of NZ_JBQCCN010000234.1, read as the reverse complement.
CCCGCGCGGCGTCATCGCCAGGATCGGGCGGCCATCGCTGACGCTGTCGAGCGCCGACGACACGACGTCCGCGCGCAGCACCATTCCCGCCCCGCCGCCCGCGGGCGTGTCGTCCACCGTGCGGTGCTTGTCGGTCGCGAAATCGCGGATATTGACCGCGGCGAGGCTCCATTTGCCCTCGCCGAGCGCGCGTCCGGCGAGCGAGGCGCCGAGCGGCCCGGGAAACATCTCCGGATAGAGCGTGAGAATGGTCGCGGCGAACATCCGCGCTCCATCCGCGTTGTGCCCGGGATTGGCAAGAGACAGCGATGACCGAGATCGACGACTGCATCATCATCGGCGCCGGGCCGGCGGGACTGACCGCCGCGATCTATCTCGCGCGCTTCCACTTGCGCATCCGCCTGTTCGACAACGGATCGAGCCGGGCGGCGCTGATCCCGCGCACCAACAACCATGCCGGCTTTCCGGACGGCATTCCGGGGGCCGACCTGCTCCTGCTGATGCGCCGCCAGGCCGAACGCTTCGGCGCGGTGCGCGAGGAAGCGCATGTTGATGCCATCCGGCCCGACGGCGAGAATTTCCTGGTCGACGTGAAGGGTCGATCGCTGTCGACGCGTACCGTCCTCCTCGCGACCGGGGTCGTGAACAACCGCCCGGACATGCCCGATGACGTGCACGATGCCGCGCTGGCCAAGGGGCTGCTTCGTTATTGCCCGATCTGCGACGGCTATGAGGTGACCGACAGGAATGTCGGCGTGATCGGCACGGGCGACCATGGCGTGCGCGAGGCGCTGTTCCTGCGCACCTATACACGGCGCGTGACCTTGATCGCGCCGGGCGCCAGCCACGATCTGGCCGATGACAGCCGTGCCGCACTGGACGCGGCCGGGGTCGAGCATGTCGACGGGCCGTGTACGCCGATCAGTCTCGAGAACGGTGAGATCCTCGTTTCGACCGCCGAGGGCAGGCTCGCGTTCGATAGCGTCTACCCGGCGCTCGGATCGCGCATTCGGTCCGAACTGGCGATCGCGGCCGGCGCCGCGGCGAGCGAGGATGGCTGCCTCGAAGTCGACGCTCACCAGCGCACGACGGTGCCCGGCCTGTTTGCCGCCGGGGATGTGGTGAAGGGCCTCGACCAGATCAGCCATGCGATGGGCGAGGCCGGCGTCGCCGCGACCACGATCCGCAACCTGCTCGCCAAGCGCGCGCCTCTCCGACGCTAGCGCGAAGCTCCCTGCGCCATCCGGCCGGTTCTGAGGCCGATCGCTCAATCGGGCCGGCCATTGGCGTCGGCGCGCCGCGCGGCGGTTTCGTGATCATAGGCGACCGCGTGCAGCCTGACCCGCCCGCCCTCGACGATCGCATAGCGTGCGAAAGGATCGCCATTTTCGACACGATAAGGTGCCGGATGATCGTCGTCATACGCCTGGAGCCCGACCGCGCCGGGATTGGCGACCGTCCGGCCATCGCCCAGCGCCAGGACGCGCGGCAGATGCGTATGGCCGCACAGGATCAACGCGTCACGGCGATCCCCTGCCCTGTCGCGCAGTTCGGCGTCGGTCGCGTCGCGTGCCCCGCCATTCTCGACCGTATGGAGGAAATGCTCGAGATCGTCGGTCGGCGTGCCGTGGCAGAGCAGGATGTCGGGCGCGAGCGCGAGGATGGGCGGCAAGGCCCTCAGCCAGGCGAGATGTCGCGGCTCCAGCACATCATGGGTAAAGGCGTCGCTGGCGTTCATCCGCGCGCGATCGACGGTCAGCAACTGCCGCTCGTGATTGCCGGCGATGGTCGGCCAGTCGCGCGCCATCAGGTAATCGGCGGTCTCAGCCGGCCATAACGGGCCCGACAGCGAATCCCCGAGGTTGGCGAATCGCGTGCATCCGCGCGCGCCGGCGTCGGCGACCACCGCTTCGAGCGCCGGCAAATTGCCATGGATATCGGTCAGGACCGCGATACGGCTCATGCCATGACGATTTCCGCCGATGACGCGAAGGTCATCCGCGCTTCCGCCGCGCGATCATGATCGCCGCACCAATCGCCCAGGTCAGGACGAAGCCGATCAGAGCGATGACCGCGACGATCAGCGCAAAGCCCATCGCCATGCCGCACGCGTCGATGCCGCATTTGCTGGCCGGTATCATCGCCGTCTTGATCGCTACCCAGGCGCAGACCAGCAGGGTCAAAGCCGGCACGGGCAACGCAGCCAGCATCGATGTTCGGCGCAGGCCCCAGTGCGGAAAACGCCAGCGCAGGACCGAGAGTACCGCCATCGCGGTGATCACGCAGGCCGCGAAATAGACGAGCAATTCGTTCATTATCAGCCGGCCCAGCCGGCGGCCACGACCAGCCGCTCGCCGTTCCATTCCGGTACCGCCTCTGGCCGCATCGGCACCATGAAGCGCTTGCCGTCCGGCCGCTCGATCTCGAGTACATCGCCCGCACCGAAATTCTCGACTAGCATGACCGTCCCAAGCACCTCGCCGGCATCGGATACGGCGGGAAGGCCGATAAGATCGGCGTGATAATATTCGCCCTCGCCCAGCGGCGGCAGCGCCGACCGGGGCACGCTGAGCTCGGTACCGCGCAATTTCTCGGCGGTGGTGCGATCGGGAATTTCGGCGAAGCGCGCGATCGCACCCTGCGGCGTCACGCGCAGCGCCTTGAGCGTCAGCGCGCCGCCATTGAAGGCCTTATGCGCCTTCAGGTCCTCAGCGAAGACCTTGAGGCGGACTTCCCCCGCCACGCCGTGCGCGCCAATGACGACGGCCAGCGTGACGGGCGAATCTCCCCTCCCGTTTACGGGAGGGGTCGGGGGAGGTCTTGTTTCAGGCGACATCTTTGGTCGACATGCCCTCCCCTAGTCCCTCCCGCAAGCGGGAGGGGAACTTAACATCAGCCCTCGGCCGGGGCCTGGGCGCTCTCGCCTTCGTCGGCGCCGGTGTCGCCGGCGTCGCTATCCGGCGTGGCTTCGTTGACCTCGGCGGCCGGAGCCTCCTCGGCAGCGGGAGCTTCCTCAGCCGCAGGCGCTTCGGCCTCGACCGCAGGGGTTTCCTCGGCGGTCGCTTCGGCAACGGCCTCGGCCTCGGCAGTCGGCTCTTCGGTAGCAGCCTCGACCTCGGCAGCCATCACCGCTTCGGCTTCCTCGTTCGAGCCCTCGGCCGGAGCCTCGGCGGTCACTTCCTCGGCCGGCTCGGGCGCCGGAGCGGCAGCGGCCTCGGCAGCGGCTTCCTCGGCGGCCTTCAGCTTCTCGGCACGCTCTTCGGCGCGCTCGGTGGCCTTCTCGCCGGGCTTGCCCTTGTTCGGGTTGTTCTTCGCGACACGCTCCTTCACGCCGGCGGCGTCGAGGAAGCGGGCGACGCGGTCGGTCGGCTGCGCGCCGACGCCGAGCCAATGCTTGGCGCGATCGGCGTCGAGCACGACGCGCTTCTCGTCATCCTTGCCGAGCAGCGGATTGTAATTGCCGATCTTCTCGATGAACTTGCCGTCGCGGGGCGAACGGGCGTCGGCGACGACGATACGGTAATAGGGACGCTTCTTCGAACCGCCGCGCGAAAGACGAATGCTCAGTGCCATGGTAGTTGTACTTCCTTCTTCAATCGTCATCCCAGCGACCGCCGGGATCTTTCTGTTGTAGCTCTGCCGCTTGAGACCCCAGCTTGCGCCGGGGTGACGGCTATTTCTTCTTCACGTTCATGAAATTCTGGAACCCTGGCGGCAGCTTGGCCCCCGTACCCGGCAGGCCGGGAAGCCCGCCCATCTGGTTCATCGCGTCCCCGAGCTCGGGCCCGCCCATCGCGTTGCCCAGGCCGCCGAGACCGCCCTTGCCCAGCATCGCCATCATGCCCTTGAGGCCGCCCATCTTCTTGATGCGCTTCATGGCCGTGGCCATTTCCTGGTGCATCTTGATCAACTTGTTGACGTCCTGGACGGTCGTCCCCGAGCCGTTGGCGATGCGGATCTTGCGCTTGGCGTTGAGCAATTCGGGTTTGGTCCGTTCCCGGGGCGTCATCGAGGTGATGATCGCGTCCATCCGCAGCAGGACCTTGTCGCCGCCGGCCTGATCGACCGCCGCCTGCGCCTTCTTCATGCCGGGGATCATCCCGGCCAGCGCGCCGACGCCGCCCATCTTCTTCATCTGCTGCAGCTGGCCGCGCAGATCGTTCATGTCGAACTGACCCTTGGCGAGCCGCTGCGCCATGCGCTCGGCGTCTTCCTGCTGGATCGTCTCGGCGGCGCGTTCGACCAGCGACACGACGTCGCCCATGCCGAGGATGCGGCCGGCGACGCGGCTGGGATGGAAGCCCTCGATCGCGTCGAGCTTTTCGCCGGTGCCGGCGAATTTGATCGGCTTGCCGGTGACCGCGCGCATCGACAAAGCGGCGCCACCGCGGGCATCGCCGTCCATCCGGGTCAGCACGACGCCGGTCAGCGGCACCTGGTCCGAGAAGGAACGCGCGACGTTGACCGCGTCCTGACCGGTCAGGCTGTCGACGACGAGCAGGATTTCCTGCGGCTTCGCGATATCCGCGACCGCCTTCATTTCGTCCATCAGCGCCTGATCGACGTTCAGGCGCCCGGCGGTATCGAGCATCAGGACGTCGAAGCCCTGGAGCTTCGCCGCCTGGAGCGCGCGGCGAGCGATGTCGACCGGCTGCTGGCCGGCCACGATCGGCTGGGTCGCGACCTCGGTCTGCTCGCCGAGAATCGCGAGCTGTTCCTGCGCCGCCGGGCGATTGACGTCGAGCGACGCCATCAGCACCTTCTTGCGGTCGCGCCCGCCCTGCCCGCTGCTCAGCCGCTTGGCGATCTTGGCGGTGGTGGTGGTCTTGCCCGAGCCCTGCAGGCCGACCATCATCACGACGGCGGGCGGCGTCACGCCGAGATTGAGCTCACTCTCGTCGGCGCCGAGCATCGCGACCAGCCCGTCATGGACGATCTTGACGACCTGCTGCCCCGGGGTGATCGAGCGAAGCACTTGCTGGCCGACCGCTTCCTCGGTGATCTTGTCGACGAAGTCGCGCGCAACGGGCAGCGCGACGTCCGCCTCGAGCAAGGCGACGCGCACTTCGCGCATCGCCGCGCGCACGTCCGCCTCGGTCAGCGCGCCACGGCCGCGCAACCGGTCGAAGACGCCGCCAAGACGATCGCTCAGGCTGTCGAACATAAATCCTACCTCGTCATGCCAGCGAAAGCTGGCATCTCCTTGTTACCGTTCCTCCGCGAGACCCCAGCTTTCGCTGAGGTGACGGGGAGAATGAACCCCAAAACGCACAAAGCGCCGGCGGACGAAACCTCGTCGGCCGGCGTCACCACATGGGTGCTCTCTGTCACGTTCGCAAAGGGAACGGTCCGGCGCCGATAGCCGCGGTGCGGGAAAAACGCAAGCCGGCCCCGTCCCCTTAACACCTTCTTGACCTCGCAATGCCATCACCAAGGCTGGACAGGGCCGCGGACGCGCGACCCGCATAAGGGGATTTGGGGCATGAGCGAACCGGCCGCGGCCCGGCGCGATCTGTTGAACGGCGCCATCACGGTAGCCGCGATCCTGATGTTCATCGGTACCGGCAGCCAGGTGCTGTCGATGGTCCTGAACAACTGGCTGCATCGCAGCGGGGGCACCGACCAGACCCTGATCATCGCTTTGCTGCTCAACGTGGCGCTGATCCTGTTCGGCTGGCGCCGCCATCGCGACCTCGCGCATGAGGTCACGGTGCGCACCGCGGCGGAGGAACGCGCCAATGTACTCGCGTCCAAGGATCCCCTGACCGGCTTTCTCAACCGCCGCAGCCTGGCCGAGGAAGGCGCCGCGATGCTGGTCCGCGCGCAGCGCCGCCGCAAGGCGATGGCGCTGATGATGCTCGATCTCGACCATTTCAAGACGGTCAACGACATGCACGGTCACACCGTCGGCGACGCGCTGTTGCGCGCGGTGGCCGACGAAATGGCCGCGGCCTTGCCCGAAAGCGCGCTGGCGGCGCGGTTCGGCGGCGACGAATTCGCCTGCGCCATGCTGTTCGATCCCCAGAACCCCGACAGCGTCGAGCGTGTTGCCGAACGCCTGGTGTCGCGGATGAGCCAGCCTTTCCATGTCGAGGGACTGCATCTCCACGTCACCTGCTCGATCGGCATCGCCCGCAGCGACCGCGACGCGACCTCGATCGATGCACTGCTGCGCTCGGCCGATATCGCGATGTACGCCGCCAAGAATGCCGGGCGTAATCGTCACGCCTGGTTCGACGTTTCGATGGAACGCGAACTGCAGGCGCGCAACGAGCTCGAAAGCAGCCTGCGCGTCGCCATCCCGCGCGGCGAGATCGTCCCCTATTTCGAGCAGCAGATCGACCTCGTCACCGGTCGCCTGACCGGATTCGAGGTGCTGGCGCGCTGGGAACATCCACAGCGCGGCGTGATGATCCCCGAGCAATTCATCCCGATCGCCGAAGAGACCGGCATGATCGCCGACCTGTCGATGGCGCTGATGCGCCACGCCTTCCTGGCGGCGCGCGACTGGCACCCGCAGCTCCAGCTCTCGGTCAACATCTCGCCCTGGCAGCTCAAGGACCCCTGGCTCGCCCAGAAAATCATTAAGCTCCTGACCGAGACCGGCTTCGCGCCGAGCCGGCTGGAGATCGAGATCACCGAAAGCTCTCTGTTCGACAATCTCGCCATGGCGCAATCGATCGTCGCCAGCCTGAAGAATCAGGGCATCAAGCTCGCGCTCGACGATTTCGGCACGGGTTATTCGAGCCTGGCGCATCTTCGCGCCTTGCCGTTCGACCGTATCAAGATCGACCGCAGTTTCGTCATGTCGGTCAACCGCAACCCGGAAAGCGCGGCGATCGTCAACGCGATCGTCGGGCTCGGCGACAGCCTCAACCTGCCGATCACTGCCGAGGGGATCGAGGACAAGGCGATCGAGGAACGGCTGCGCGGACTCGGCTGCGCACGGGGCCAGGGTTATGTCTATGGCCGGCCGCTGACCGTGGGAAACGCGCGTCAGCTGCTTGCCGAACGGCGCCTGCTGATCGCGCCCGATGCCGTCGAAAAAGTGGCCCAGCCGGACGCCGCTACCAACCGACGCCTGGCTGGCTGAGATATTCGCGCTCGATCACGGTCGAGCGCCGGCCCAAAGCACGATTGCGCGAGGGAAAGCGCCCGAACCGCTCGATCACCGCGGCGTGATCGTGCGCAAACGCCAGATTCTGCTCGTTGCCGAGTGCCGTGAAGCGCTCGATGCTGAGTTTCTGCAATTCGGGATCCTCGGCGTGCATCAGCGGCATGTAGAGGAAGGCGCAGCGATCCGCCGGCAGCTTGCGGTCGAAGCCGCGCAACAGGCCATATAAAGTCAGCTCGCGGGCCAATCCGTCGTGCGCGAACGCCTCGCCTTCGTCGCGGAACATGTTGCGCGAGAATTGGTCGACCAGAATGACCGCGGCGAGCAACGTCTCCGGCGCGCCGCGCCAGCCCCAGGCCGCGCGCTCGACCACCTTCAGGCGCAGCGCGCCGAACCGTTCGGCGATCGCCTCGTCGAGCGTGATCGACTTGACCCAATGCTGTTCCTCGCTGAGTTCCTCGAACCAGAAGCGCAGCACGCGCGCCGCCTCGTCGTGGACTTCCCCGCGCTTCCCTCCTAGATCGTCGCCCATGTCTTCCCTTCCGCAGCCCGAGGTCATCAGCCTGGGGTGCCGCCTCAACATCGCTGAGAGCGAAACGATCCGGCAAATGCTCGGCGATCGCGATGTCGTGGTGGTCAATAGCTGTGCCGTAACCAACGCGGCGGTCAAGCAGACCCGCGCCGCGATCCGCCGCGCGCGCCGCGCGCGGCCCGGGGCGATGCTCGCGGTGACCGGCTGCGCGGCGCAGATCGATCCGGCCAGCTTCGCGGCGATGCCCGAGGTCGATCGCGTGATTGGCAATGGCGAGAAGTTGCTGCCGCAGGCCTGGGCGGCGAGCGACGCGCTGATCGTCGGCGACATGGCGCGTGTGACCGAGATCGCGCCGCATCTGGCGGTGGCGGACGATCAGGCGCGCGCCTTCGTCGAGGTGCAGAATGGTTGCGACCATCGCTGCACCTTCTGCGCGATCCCGTTCGGCCGCGGCCCCAGCCGCTCGGCGCCCGCGGGCGCGGTGATCGAGGCGATCGAGCGCGTCGTCGCGGCGGGCAAGCGGGAAGTCGTGCTGACCGGGGTCGACCTGACCAGCTACGGCCACGACCTTCCAGGCAGCCCGACGCTGGGCAGCCTGATCGATCGCATCCTCACCCGCGTCCCCGCCCTGCCCCGCCTGCGCCTGTCGTCGATCGACGCGCCCGAGATCGACGATCGCCTGTTCGAGCTTTTGGCGGGCGAGCCCCGGGTGATGCCACACCTCCATCTCTCGCTCCAGGCGGGCGACGACATGATCCTCAAGCGGATGAAGCGCCGCCATACGCGCGCCGATGCGGTACGGCTGGTCGACCGCCTCAAGACCGCGCGGCCGGACATCGCGATCGGCGCCGACCTGATCGCCGGCTTCCCGACCGAGGACGATGCGATGGCGGCGAACAGCCTGAAGCTGATCGACGATTGCGACATCGTCCATGCCCACATCTTCCCCTACAGCCCGCGCGCCGGCACCCCGGCCGCGCGGATGCCGCAAGTCGATCTGGAGGTGAGCCGCGAGCGTGCCGCGCGGTTGCGCGACGCGGCGGCGAAGCGGAAGGCGGCGTGGCTGAACAGCCTGGTCGGCACGACCCAACACATCCTCGTCGAGGCACCCGGCAACCGCGGGCACGGCGCGAGCTTCGCCGAATTCGATCTGCGCGGCGACCATGCCGTCGGCTCGATCGTTCCCGTCATTGTCGACTCCGCCAATATCCGCCATTCCCGAGCCGGGCACGAGACGGGTGACGAAGAAAGAGAAATGGCCGTTACCGAATGAGCACCACTCCATCCTGGCACCAGCGCCTGCTCGGCGGGTTCAAGCGCACCTCCGACCGCTTGGTCGGTAACCTCGCCGGCCTCGGCACCGCGCGGCTCGACGACACGACGCTCGACGATATCGAGGAAGCGCTGATCGCGTCCGACCTGGGGCCGGCTACCGCAAAACGCATTCGCGACCGGCTGGCGGAGGGCAGTTTCGAGCGCGGCATGGAAGAACTCGGTATCCGCCTGGTCGTCGCCGAGGAAATCGAGAAGGTGCTGGCCAAGGTCGCCAAGCCGCTCGAGATCGAGGCCTTTCCGCGCCCGCAGGTCATCCTGGTCATCGGCGTCAACGGCTCGGGCAAGACCACCACCATCGCCAAGCTCGCGCATTGGCTGACCGAACAGGATTACGGCGTGATGCTCGCCGCCGGCGACACGTTCCGCGCCGCCGCGATCGGCCAGCTCGCGACCTGGGCCGAGCGCGTCGGCGTGCCGATCATCAAGGGCGCCGAGGGCGGCGACGCGGCCGGCATCGTGTTCGAAGGCGTCAAGCAGGCGACCGAAAAGGGTATCGACGCTCTGGTCGTCGATACCGCCGGGCGCCTGCAGAACAAGCGCGAGCTGATGGACGAACTCGCCAAGATCCGCCGCGTGCTCGGCCGCCTCAATCCGGCCGCTCCGCACGATGTCATCCTGGTGCTCGACGCGACCACCGGCCAGAACGCGCTCAGCCAGATCGAAGTGTTCAAGGAAGTCGCCGGCGTCACCGGCCTCGTCATGACCAAGCTCGACGGAACCGCGCGCGGCGGCGTGCTGGTCGCGGCCGCCGAGCAATATGGCTTGCCGATCCACGCCATCGGCGTCGGCGAAACGCTGAGCGACCTTCGGCCGTTCGACCCCAAGGAAGTCGCCCGGATCATCGCGGGCGTCGAGGAGCTGGTGCGATGAGCACGACCAAGAACGGAACGGCTGGCCTTCGCCTCGCGATCGACTATGCCCCGCTGCTGATCTTCTTCCTGGTCAATTTCGTCGCGCCCCAGGCGCTGACCATGAAATTGGTCTCGACGTTCAGCCATTCGCTGTCCGACTTGGATCAGATGTCGGCGTTGGTCGTGTCGCGTGCGATCGTCGCGACCTGCGCGTTCATGGTGGCGACGGTGATCGCGCTGATCGTGTCGCGGGTGAAGCTCGGCACCATCTCGCCGATGCTGTGGATCTCGGGCGCGCTCGTGCTCGTGTTCGGCGGGCTGACCGTCTATTTCCACGATCCCAAATTCATCCAGATGAAGCCGACCTTCGTCTACGGCGTATTCGCCGCGATCCTGGCGTTCGGCGTGTTCACCGGCAAACCGCTGCTCGAGCAATTGCTCGGCACCGCCTATCCCGGCTTGTCGCCGCTCGGCTGGCAGAAGATCACCCGCAACTGGGCCTTGTTCTTCCTCGGCATGGCGATCCTCAACGAGCTCGTGTGGCGCTCGACCAGCTTCGATTTCTGGACCGCGTTCAAGCTCTGGGGGGCGATCCCCCTGACCTTCATCTTCGCGCTCGCCAACGTGCCGATGATGATGAAGCACGGCCTGATGAGCGAGGTCGGCGACGCCGCGGCCAAGGAATTGCCGCCGGAGTGACCATAGGTCGGGCATGAGAGCGGCTGATCGAGATCAACGCGATTTTGTTTTCGCGCCGGACGTTCGCGTCGCGCGTGCGGTTTTGGATGAAACCCGAGGGCTCTCTTTCATGCACCACACCTCCAGGCGATCCATGATCCCTCTTCTCGACGCGACGGCTGGGCGAACGATATCGGGCCCGCGTTCGTGACCGCGCGATCGCCGATCGAGGCGTGGAGCGGCTTGGCATTCGATAGCTGGGCGCTGGCTTGGGAGGCGTCCGCGGTGATCGGCTTGCGCCTCTCCAGGATCGCCGGCGGCGGTGCCGGAGCGCTCACCGAAACGTCGTTGATGACCTCGGAGAAAGTGTCCGCCGCGATGGAGCTGCACGCATCCCTGGTTGCCGGCGGATTGGCGTCGAGCCCAATCGAGAGCGCCCAGCGTGCCGTGCGGCTCTATCGCCGGAAAGTCCGCGCCAACCGCCGCCGCCTGTCTGCGCGCGCACGGCCGGCACGCGCCGGCTAGCTCGATCGATCGCTTCATGCTTATGCCCGCACGATGAAAGCCGACAATACCCGCGTCCTGGTGATCGCGCTCGCCGCCAATGTCGGGATCGCCATCGCCAAGTTCGTCGCGGCGGCGATCACCGGATCGTCGGCGATGCTGACCGAGGGCGTCCACAGCCTGGTCGATTCGACCAACCAATTGCTGCTGATGTACGGGCAGAAACGCGCCGCCAAGCCGGCCGATGCGCTGCATCCCGGCGGCTATGGTCGCGAGCTCTATTTCTGGAGCTTCGTCGTCGCGCTGCTGGTGTTCGCGCTGGGCGCCGGCGTGTCGGTCTATGAGGGCGTGATGCACTTCATCGAGCCAGAGCCGGCGGTGTCGCCGCTGATCGCTTATGGCGTGCTGGCGATCGCCTTCGTGCTCGAAGGCGGATCGACCGTCGCGGCGTTTCGCGATTTCAATGCGGCGCGCGGCGACCAGTCCTGGCTGCAGGCGCTGGTGTCGACCAAGGACGCGACCACCGTGATCGTGCTGCTCGAGAATGGCGCGGCGATGGCGGGCATCCTGATCGCGGCGGTCGGGCTCGCGCTATCGCAATTGACCGGCAATCCGCGCTTCGACGGAATCGCCTCGGTCCTGATCGGCCTGCTGCTCGGCGTGGTGGCGATCTTCCTGGCGCGCGAGGCCAAGGGGCTGCTGATCGGTGAGGCGGCCGATCCCGAACTGATCAGGAGCATCCGCCGCGCCGCGACACGCGAGGGTATCACCGGCGTCGGCGAGATCATGACGCTGCACAACGCCCCGACCCAGATCGTCGCGGCGGTCAATGTCGATTTCGACAATCGGCTGAGCGCCGGCGAGGTCGAGCGGATCGTGGAGGCGATCGAGCGCGACTTGCAGACGGAATTCCCCAGCATCCACCGCGTTTATGTCCGCCCGCACGAGAATGCGGGGATGAAATTCGGCGAGACGCGCGGGCTGGCCAGGGAATAGAAGCAGATCGGTCATTTTTAAATCCTCCCCCGCCAGTGCGAGGTGTCGCGAAGCGACGGAGGGGGCGGACGGCGACACATGGCCGTCGTGCTTCCTCCCCTTCGTCAGGCTGCAGGAAACCTCCCCGTAAACGGCAGGCCAATCGCACATGGATTTGCGCGGCAAGCGGGACCGCTTGGCGCTCATCGCGCCGCCACGGTTGGCAAAAAAGACGCGGCCTGGAATTGTGGCTGATCCATCTCACCCCGCGTCACCCCGGGCTTGTCCCGGGGTCCACCGCGCAGTCTGACCAACGACCGATGGGTGTGCGGCACGGTGGTGCCGGGACAAGCCCGGCATGACGGTTGAAGCTGACCGTGACGGTTCGGAATCACCCTCGCTGCGTATCCAATCCACAGGCGATCGCCTGCTCGCCAGGGGAAGAATCGATAAGCCATCCACAACCGTCCTACCCGGATAGGACGCATCCGATTGACGCGGATCAAACCTTCGTTACGGGGGCGATTCCATGGCATTCGAAGACCCTGATGCATCGGTTTCGTCCCGCGCGTCGAACGCGGGCGGGTTGCTGCACGCTCTTCTCGATGCGCCGGCGATCCTCCATGCCGATCGCGCCGCGATCGACGTGCCGCCGGGGCGCGGGCGGGCCGAACGCCAGATCCTGACCTATCGCGAACTGGCCGAGCAATCGGACCGGCTCGCGCGCCATCTCGCGCCGTTGGTCGCGGGAGAGGCGATCATCGGCCTGCTGCTACCGCGCACCTCGCCCCTGCTGTACGTCGCGCAGATCGCTGTCCTCAAAGCGGGCGCCGCGTTCACCTGCCTCGATCCTTCCTTTCCCGACAACCGCATGCGCGAGATCGTCGAGGATGCCGAGCCGGTCGCGCTGCTGACCGATGGCGAAGGCATGGCCCGGCTGGCGCCGCTGGTCGGCGATGCGGCGCCGTTGTTCGAAACCGCGGCCTTGCTGGCGAGCGAACCGCCCTCCGCCGCGCTCCCCGCCGCGTCGGCGTCCGACCGGCTCGCTTATGTCATCTACACGTCGGGCACGACCGGCCGCCCCAAGGGGGTGATGATCGAGCATCGCAACGTCGCCAACCTGATCGCGTCGGACCTGACCGAATTCGCGCTCGGCCCGGCCGACCGCGTGATCCAGGGGTCGTCCGCGGCCTATGATTCCTCGCTGGAGGAAACCTGGCTCGCCTTCGCCTCGGGCGCGGCGCTGGTGGTGATGGACGACGCCGCGGCGCGGCTCGGCCCGGATATCGTCCGCTGGCTGCGCGACGAACGCGCGACCGTCTTCTGCCCGCCACCGACGTTGCTTCGCAGCAGCGGGTGCAGCGAACCCGCGACCGCCCTGCCCGACCTCAAATTGCTCTATGTCGGCGGCGAGGCGTTGCCGCGCGACATCGCCGATCTGTGGTCGCAGGGACGCCGACTGGTCAACGGCTACGGCCCGACCGAATGCGCGGTCACCTGTCTGCGCGGCGATATCGCGGCGGGGCTGCCGATCACCATCGGCCGGCCGATCCCGGGCATGGCGGCTTGGGCGCTCGATGAGGATTTGCAGCCGGTTGCCGACGGCGAGCGCGGCGAATTGTGCATCGGCGGCGCCGGGGTCGCGCGCGGCTATCGCCATCGACCCGAGCTTACCGCCGAGAAATTCGTCGAGCATCCCGAGCTGGGGCGGATCTATCGGACCGGCGATCTCGTCCATCGCGAGGCCGATGGCGACTTCTTCTATCACGGGCGGATCGACGCGCAGGTCAAGTTGCGCGGTTATCGCGTCGAACTCGCCGAGATCGAGGCGCGGCTGGCGGCGCTGCCGGGCGTGCGCGCGGCGGGATGCCGGGTGCAGGACGATCGCGGCGCGCAGGAATTGATCGCCTATATCGTCCCCGAGGACCCGGCGGTCCCGCCGCACGCCGAGGAGCTCAAGGCGCAGCTCGCCACCACGTTGCCGCGCTACATGGTGCCGCGCGACATCGCGACGATCGCCGAAATCCCGATCACGGTCGGCGGCAAGATCAACCGCGCCGCGCTCCCCACGATGCACTTCTCGGCCGAGCCCGACCCCGGCACCATGATCCCGCCCGAGAGCGATCTCGAACGCCTGTTGGCCGACGGCATGGCCGACATTCTGAAGCGCCCCGGCGGCGTGTCGGTCGAAGCCGATTTCTTCGAGGATCTCGGCGGCGATTCGCTCAGCGCGGCGATGCTGGTGACGTTGCTCCGCGACCATCATCACACCGAATGGATCACGGTCAGCGACATTTACGACGCGCGGACCGTGCGCGGCCTCGCAAAGCTCGCCGATCGCGCGCCGGTTTATGCCGACGCCGCGGACGAACCGCCGCTGGTGCGCGAAGGCGAAGCGCGGCCGTTGCTCGCCAATATCGTGCAGATCGCCTGGCTGAGCGGGCAATTGCTGGTCGGCGCCTGGGCGACCTGGTTCGCCGCCTTCATGCTGCTGCCGCCGATCTTCGGCGATCTCGGCCTGCCGGCTTTCATCCTGCTGGCGCCGTTGATCGCGCTGGCCGTCGCCCTGCTCTATGTCCCGCTGTCGATCGCCTTCGCCGTGGCGGTGAAGAAACTGGTGATCGGCCGCTACCGCCCGATCCGCGCGCCGGTATGGAGTTCCTATTATTGCCGCCATTGGGTGGTGTTCCAGGCCGCCCGGCTGATTCCCTGGGCGATGTTGCAGGGCACGATCTTCCAACAGGTCGCGTTGCGCGCGCTCGGCGCGAAGATCGGCCGGCGCGTCCATATCCATCGCGGCGTCGACTTGCGCCGGGGCGGCTGGGACCTGCTCGAGATCGGCGACGATGTCGCGATCGGCCAGGACGCGCACGTCGGCCTGATCGAGCTCGATCGCGGCGATATCGTGATCGGCCCGGTGACGATCGAGCAAGGCGCGACGATGATGGTGCGCGCGGGCGTCGAGGGCGACTGCCGGATCGGCGCGGGCAGCGTGCTGACCGCATTGTCGGTGCTCAACGCCGGTGGTTCGATCCCGCCGGGCGAGATCTGGGACGGCATCCCCGCCGCGTCGGTCGGGATCGTGGCCCCCGCCGCCCCGCTGCCGGCCGGCGCGCGGCAGATGGCGCCCTGGCTGCACGGCCTGCTGTTATTGCTGGCCGAGGGCGCCGCGGCGATGATCGCAGCGCTCCCCGCCGAGCTGCTTACCCTGGGCGCGTGCCGCGTCGCCGGCGTCGGGTTCGATCAGGTGTGGCGCTGGATGTATCATCCGGTCTTCGCCTCGCGCACCGCCCTCGTGGTGATCGCGCTGGCGATCGTCAGCGTTCCGCTGACGTTGCTGTGGACCGCGTTGATGTTCCGACTGATGGGCCGCGTCCGCGCCGGAACGATCGGACGGTGGAGTTCCGCCTATATCCGCGTCTGGCTCAAGACCGGTATGCTGCACCAGGCCGGCGAATGGCTGAGCGGCACCTTGTTCTGGTCGAAATGGCTGCGGCTCGCCGGCATGAATATCGGTGCCAAATGCGAGATCAGCACGATCCTCGACGTCGTGCCCGAACTGATCACGATCGGCGAGGAGACCTTCTTCGCCGACGGCATCTACCTCGGCGGCGCCGAGGTTCGCCAGGGAACGGTCAGGCTCGCGCCGGTCCGGTTGGGACGCAACACGTTCCTCGGCAACCACGCGGTCATCCCGGCGGGGGAGACGCTCCCCGACGATATCCTGATCGGCATCGGCACGGTCGGCGATTCGAGCCTGATCGAACGGGGCCAGTCGCGTTTCGGTCACCCCAGTTTCGACCTGCCGCGCCGCGAGATCGTCGAGGCCGATCGCCGGCTGACGCACGATCCGTCGGCGATCCGCTACATCAGCCGGCTGTTCTGGGAGTTGCTGCGCTTCGCCTTGCCGGTGGTGCCGCTGCTGCTGACGGTCCTATGGTACACGATCATGGTCGACGAGGAATCGGCCCCGCCGCTGGTCTATCAGCTTGTCGTGATCCCGCTGGCGGCGCTGGCACCGTTGGTCGTGTTGTGCGCGATCGTACTCGCGCTCAAATGGCTGCTGATCGGTCGGGTCAAGCCGGGGCAGCATGCGCTCTGGTCGTGCTGGTGCAGCCGATGGGATTTCGTCTACGTCGCCTGGGCCAAATATGCCGCGCTGCTGCTGCAGGGGTTGGAAGGCACGTTCCTCCTGCCGGTCTATCTGCGCGCGATGGGGCTCAAGATCGGCAAGCGCGCGGTGCTCGGACCGCAATTCGCGCAAGTCGTCGATCCCGACATGATCCGGATCGGCGACGGCGCGACCGTCACCGCGATGTTTCAGGCACACACGTTTGAGGATCGCGTGCTCAAGGTCGACACGGTGACGATCGGTGCCGGCGCCACGATCTCCGCCTCGACCGTACCGCTCTATGGCGCGGTGATCGGCGAGAATACGCATGTCGGGGCGCACAGCGTGATCATGAAGCACGAACATCTGCTGCCCGGCCTGCGCTACCAGGGTGTGCCGACACGAGTGATGGGGCACGAAATGGCGGACGCGGCGTAACGCTGCGTTACGCGCTAACGGTCGATCCTCATGCCCCACCGCGGCGCGGGCCGGGGCCCAGTTTCGCGCGCGTTGCGAGAATATCCTGTCACACCGAATGCATCGGTGCTGGGCCCCGGTCTGCGCCGGGGTGGGATAAATTCAGCAATACCTTCAAGCCGAATCGTGCTCATGCCCGGCATGGCGCAGGCGCCAATTGGCGACGTGCGCCCCGGCGAGCGTCAGGCTGCCCGCGACGGTCAGCGGCGTTTCCAGCGCGCCGGCACCGAACACCAGCGCCCCGAGCGCCAGCAACGTCAGCCCGGCGATCCCAACCAGCAGCGGTGCCGCATGCAGATGGCCGCGCTGGCCGATCACCAGCGCGATCAACGAACTCGGGATGGCGAAGACGAGGATCGCGACGTGCAGGTCGACCGGCAAGGTCCCCACGCTCGACAACACCGGCAGCGCCGCCAGCACGAACGGCAAGGCGAGGCAATGGATGAGGCACAGGGTCGACGCCGACAGCGCGGCGCGCTCGACCCAATCGGCATATTTGGTTGTCACGTGACATACTCCTACCACCGCCGCCCGCCGGAAGCGGGCGGCGCGGCATGCGATCAGAAGGTCGCGACGCGAACCACGAAGCGGATGTTGCGCCCGGGCATGACTACCTGGTCGCGATTGAGCGCCGCGGCGTCGCGCTGCACTTCGTTGGTCAGGTTCTTGCCGACGATCGAGAATTGGATCCCGGGCATCGACTTGAACGGCCGCCAGGCGACCTGGCTGTCGAGCGAAACGTAGCTCGGCGTCGCGCTGTCGAAGAGCCCGAACTTGTCCTGCCGCCCGACGTACATCAGCTGGAAGCTCGCATCGACCGGGTTGCTGGTCCAGGACAGGCCGCCGCCGATCCGATACGGCGGAATGCGCGGCACGTTGTTGCCGTCGTCCAGCGTGGCGCGGACGTAATCGGCCAGCATCTTGGCCTCGAGCCCGCCTTCGCCGGTCTTGATCAACTGGTACGAGGCCTCGCCTTCCGCCCCCCAGAAATGCGCGCCCTGCTGACGGTAGTCGAGTTCCTTCAGGTCCCCGCCGCCGCCGAGCGCGCAAACGCCGTCGTCGTCGCACATCTGCCCGGTCAAGTCGCCGTAGATGTAGTTCTTGAACCAGGTCGAATAGACGCTGCCGTCGAGGCGCAAGCGGCCGGCGCGCAGTCGCATCGTGCCTTCGATCGAATTGGCGCGTTCGATCTTGAGGTCGGGATCGCCCGTCTCGAACGTATTGGGCCCGTCATGCCCGCCGCGCGCGAACAATTCGGTGATCGCCGGCGCGCGACCGGTGCTCGAAAAGGTCAGGCCGAAGCGCAAGCTCTTTGTGGCGTCGAACAAAGCGCTCAGCGCGCCGCTGACCGGCGTGAAATTGCGCTTGGTAAAGACATCGGAGCGCGGCGTGCCCCGCACGTCGAGCGTCTCGACACGACCGCTCGCCTGGAGCTTCAGACTGTCGGTTACCGGCAGTTCGGTGAACAGGAACGCCGCTTCGCTCTGCGTCCTGGTCGGGAACAGATAGCTGCTGTCCTGCCCCAGGGCCGAGAAGCGGCGGTTCTGGACCTCCACGCCGAGCGCGGTGTTGTCGAGCGGCCCCATCCTGCCGAACAGCAATTCGGCACGCGCATCCCATTCCTTGTTGCGGAACGTAGTGTCGACCGTACCGTCGGGTTCGTTCTCGGTATGCTGGTAATTGGCCCAGCTGCCGTCGATGTTGAGCGTCTTGAGCACGCCCGTGCCGAGGTCGAACGACGATTTCGTCATGACCTTGGTCTGCTTCATGTCGATATAGGTGGTGTCGCTGGGGATGCCGTATTTGGCGTCATATTGCGTGAGCGCGGCGCCGATATGGCTGCCGCCGAAGAAATACGACCCGCCGATCGACTCGCCATTGCCGCGAAAGAACGAATTCGCCTGGGTGCCGAGCGGCGTGTCGTAATCGCCGGCATCGCGATAAAAGCCGTCGGCGTGAAGCGCGAGATTGCCCGCCTTCACATCGGCCAGCAGCGAGCCCTGCCCGGTGTCCGACACGGTATCGAAACTTCCCGTCGCCTCGGCGTCGATCGTCTTGTCGGGCAGGATCGAGGGGATGCGATTGTTGATCGCATTGACCACGCCGCCGATCGCCTGGCTGCCATAGCGCAAGGTCGCGGCGCCGCGCACGACCTCGATCGAGCGCGCCGACAGCGGATCGATCGGCACGCCATGATCGGGGCCGATGTCCGACACGTCCGAACTGCTGACACCATCCTCCAGGATACGGACGCGGGTGGCGTCCATCCCGCGCACGATCGGCCGCGACGCGCCGGTGGCGAAACCGCTCGACGCGATGCCGGGTACGTCCGCCAGCGAATCGGCGATGCTCGCCCCGCCCTTGGCCAGGATCTCCTTGTGATCGACCTTGGCGACGATGGAGGCGGTCGCATCGTTGTCCGTCGCGAACGGCGTCGCGGTGATGACGATGTCCTTCTGCGCGTCGGGACGCTTGTCGTCGTCACGACCGGAAGCGTCGCTGGCGGGGACCTTGTCCCGCGTCGAATTGTCCTGGCCGTATGCGACGGCCGGGGTCAGCGCCGCGGTTGCGACGCCGAGCAGCAATAATGCCCGCATGATGATTGAACTCCATGAACCTTCGATGGGCGCGGCACTTGCCGCCTCCCGGACTGGCGAGCGCGTGCCCGCCGCTTACGATGGGGGAAGGTTCAGGCGATCGGCGGTGCGCGGCTGCGCCAGGCGTGCGACACCTGGCGAGCCGCGGAGGAGAGCGCTTTGGCAGGCGCGTAATAAGCCGGCGTGGCGGACGGCGCGACGAAGGCAAGCGGCACCGCCAGCAGGTAGCTGCCGAACAGCGCGCGCTCTTCGCAAAGCGGGCAAAGCGGCGCAACCGGCTGCGACTTGCCGCTCGTGGCGATGGCGCCGGTCGATATCGAGGCGGGCGTGGCGCGCTGGCCGCTCGCTGCGGCAACGGTCGACGCGAGATGGTTGTGCGTCTGGATGACGCCGCCCTGGAACAGGACCGCGAGCACGAGGAACAGGACCGCGAATCGCGATCCGATCGTCCCTGCTCTCTGTCGTGTCCACTGATTCAACGCATCAAGTCCGTATTGCGGCGGCCGCGTTATGATACATTGTCACTGATGACAAGGCTCCGAACAAATGGACGCTGTATAATTGCGACGAAGCGCGGTAGCGCGGTTCAACCTTCTTCCCTCCAGCGCGGAAGTGATGCGAAGCTCCACGGCCAGTTTCATCCGTCATGCCGGACTTGTCCCGGCATCCACCGTGCCGAATATCCTCGGCCGTTGGTGGAGCGGCCCGGTGGACCCCGGGACAAGTCCGGGGTGACGCGGGATGAGGTGGAACAGCGCGAGTCCGAGTTGCGTTTTCTGGCAATCGTAGCGACGCGAAAAGCGCCTGCGGTCCTACCGCCAACAAAAAAGGGCCCCGCAACGCGGAGCCCTTTTCGTTTGTCGAAGCCGGCAATCAGCCGACGACGCCGTCGTAGATGCGGCCCGCCTCGTTCCAGTTCACCACGTCCCACCACGCCTTGAGATAGCCGCCGCGGTCGTTGCGATAGGTCAGGTAATAAGCGTGTTCCCACACGTCGTTGCCCAGGATCGGCGTGCCGCGATCGGCCACCACGTCCATCAGCGGATTGTCCTGGTTCGGGGTCGAGGTGATCTTGAGCTTGCCCGAGGCGTCGGCGATCAGCCACGCCCAGCCCGAGCCGAATTGCCCTGCGCCCTTTGCGTTGAATTCTTCCTTGAGCTTGTCGAGGCCGCCGAACTCCGCGATCGCGTCAGCCAGCTTGCCCGACGGCTGGCCGCCGTCCGGACCCATGATCTTCCAGAAGAAGTCGTGGTTCCAATAGCCACCGCCATTGTTGCGGACCTTGGCCGACAGGCCCGAGGCGCCAGCGAGGATATCCTCGATCGACTTGCCCTCCAGCCCGCTCTCGGCGACCCCGGCATTGAGGTTGTCGGTATAGGCCTTGTGGTGCTTGTCGTGGTGGTACTTCATGGTTTCTTCGCTGATCGTCGGCGCCAGCGATTCATAGCCATAGGGAAGCGGCGGGAGTTCGAAAGCCATGAGGTTCCTCCGTCTTTTTGAGCGGCTCTAGGGGCAGTTCGGTAGCCGAACGCCCATGCTTGCCAAATGGGTCCGGTGAACTTGTTGCGCAAGCGATTCCGTCGTGCGGACGGCGCTTTCTACCCCGGCAACAGGTCGTGACGGCGGAGCGCGTGGCGCAGTTGGTCGTAGCTCAGCCCCAGCGCGTCGGCGGTCTGGCGCTGGTTGAAGCGATTGGCGGCGAGCGCCTTGGTCAGCACGTCGCGCTCGAACCGCGCCACGCGATTCTTGAAATCGGTCGGCTCGGCTTCGCCGGGCGGCGGTGGTGGCGCCGCGACATGTTCGACCATCGGCGCCGTCTGGCCGCTGCCGCCCGGTCGGTGCGGTGACTGGAACGGGTCGAATTCGATATGCCCGATCGGCCCCTCCTGTTCCCAGCGATAGACTGCACGCTCGACGACATTGCGCAGCTCGCGGACATTGCCCGGCCATTTGTAATCGATCAGCGCATCGAGCGCCTCGGGCGCGAATCCTTCCCAGTCGCGCGCCATTTCCGCCGCCATGCGTCGGCCGAAATGGTCGGCGAGCACCGGCACGTCGCCGGGCCGCGCCCGCAACGGCGGCAAGGTCACCACTTCGAAACTCAACCGGTCGAGCAAATCGGCACGGAACTGATTCTGCTCGACCTTGTCGGGCAGATGCTCGTTGGTCGCGGCGACGATGCGGACGTCGACGCGCAGCGGATGCGATGCGCCGATCCGCGTCACTTCGCCATATTCGACCGCGCGCAGCAGCCGTTCCTGCGCCGCCATGCTGAGCGTGCCCAATTCGTCGAGGAACAAGGTCCCGCCATCGGCTTCCTCGAACCGCCCCGCCCTGGCCTTGGTCGCGCCGGTGAAGGCCCCCGCTTCGTGCCCGAACAACTCGGCCTCGATCAGCGTCTCGGGCAAGGCCGCGCAATTCATCACGATCAGCGGCTGGTCCCAGCGCGGGCTGAGACGATGGAGACGCTCGGCGACCAGCTCCTTGCCGGTTCCGCGCTCGCCGATCACCAGCACCGGACGGTCGAGCGCGGCGGCGCGGCTGGCGCGTTCGAGCGCGTCGAGAAAGACCCCGGATTGACCAATGACCTGCGTCGTGCGCTCCATGCCCAACACTTGGTGGATTTTGCCAATGCTTGGCAAGGGCAAAACCGTTTCGCTTGGCCGCATTTCGCCGAAAATGGCTGTTTTCCGCCACTTTTCGGAATTGGCACGCCCCCTGCAGTACTGTTGGCATCGCCGGATTGGCCGGCACGAGATACAGGGAGTTACGAAAATGCAGTCGGTTTCGAATGGTCTGGGTCGCACTTTGGTGGTGGTCGCCAGCACCTTTGCCTGCGGTTCGGCGCTGATGCTCGCGGCCCTCGGCCCCGGCATCGCGCAGGCCAACACGGCGCCGCAGCAGGTTCCCGTCACGCAGCA
>NZ_JBQCCN010000233.1:0-20088 GCF_051962185.1 Sphingomonas sp. | reverse complement strand
TTGCGCCCCCGCCCGGGGGCGCGGCCGCCCCCCCCCCCCCCCCCCCCCCCCCCCCCAATACCACTACCTGTGGGGGGGGGGGGGGGGGGGCCCCGCCCCCCCCACCGCCAGCGACCGTGAGGTCGCCAAACAACACTCCACCTTGCCCCGCACAAAAGCGCTTACTAAAGGGCAGTCGTTCAATTCAGGGGCGTACGCGAAAAATCATGTCCGACAAGACCAATACGATCGCAGGCTGGACCCTCGCTGGATGCCTGGTCGCGCTGGGTGCAACGATCGCGGGCGGCATGATTTTCCATAGCGGCGAGCCCAAGAAGGAAGGCTATCCGGTCGAGGCGGTGGACGAGGGCGGCGACAGCGGCGCCGCGGCCGAAGTGCCGATCGCGTCCCTGCTGCCGACCGCCGACGCCGCGAAGGGCGCCGAAGTGTTCAAGAAGTGCGCGGCGTGCCACACGATCAACCAGGGCGGCGCCAATGGCATCGGCCCCAATCTCTACGCCACGGTCGGCGAAGCGGTCGCGACCGGCAAGGCCGGCTTCGCTTTCTCGGACGCGCTCAAGGCCAAGGGCGGCAAGTGGGATTTCGATTCGCTCAATGCCTGGTTGACCTCCCCGCGCAAATACGCCCCCGGCACCAAGATGACCTTCGCCGGCCTGTCGAACCCCAAGGATCGCGCCGACGTCATCCTGTACCTGAATTCGCAGGGTTCGAACCTGCCGCTGCCGGCCGCGCCCGCCGCCGCCCCGGCGGGCAAGGACGCCAAGGCGGCCGACGGCAACAGCGCCGCGCCGGCGGCGGGCAATGCCAGCGCCCCGGCGGCCGGCAATGCCGCCGCTCCGGCCGCGGGCAACGCCACGGCGCCGGCCGCGAAGAAGTAAACCTTCCAGAAATCGCCACAAACAATCCTCCCCGAGCTTGCTCGGGGAGGGGGGCCGCGCGCGTCAGCGCGTGGTGGAGGGGCGCGTGGCCTCGCCGCGCTAACGCGCGTCGCCCCTCCACCATTCGCTACGCGAATGGTCCCCCCTCCCCCAGACGAGCTGGGGGAGGATTTAAGTTCTCACCGCGTCGTGTCCGCCTGCGCCGCGACCTCTTCGGCGGCATGGCGCTCGGCTTCGGCCAGTCCTTCGTCGAGCGACCGCTCTTGGTAGAAGCGCTGGACGTGCTGCCAGCCCTCTTCCGCCGTCTCGCAATAGGTGAAGATGTCGAGGTCCTTGGCGCTGATCACGCCTTCCTCGACCAAAGCCTCGAAATTGACCACCCGCTGCCAGAAGTCCTTGCCGTAGAGCAGGACCGGGATCGGCTGGATCTTGCCCGTCTGGATCAGGGTCAGCAGTTCGAACAATTCGTCGAACGTGCCGTAACCGCCCGGGAAGGCCGCGAGCGCGCGCGCATGGAGCAGGAAGTGCATCTTCCTGAGCGCGAAATAGTGGAATTGCAGGCTCAGCCGCGGGGTGACGTAGGGGTTGGGCGCCTGCTCGTGCGGCAGCACGATGTTGAGCCCGATCGATTCGGCGCCGACATCCGCCGCGCCGCGATTGGCCGCTTCCATGATCGACGGCCCGCCGCCCGAGCACACGACGAAATGGCGACGCCCATCGGTGTCGGTCGGGAAGCTCGACGCCAGCCGGCCAAGCTCGCGCGCGACCTCGTAATATTTCGACTTGGCGACCAGCCGCTCGGCGACCTTGCGCGACGCCTCGTCGGTCGCCGCGTCGAGCACGCCTTGCGCCTTTTCCGGCGAGGGGATGCGTGCGGAGCCATACATCACGAAGGTCGAGGCGATCCCCGCTTCGTCGATCACCAATTCGGGCTTGAGCAATTCGAGCTGGAAGCGGACCGGGCGCAGATCCTCGCGCAGCAGGAAGTCCATGTCCTGGAAAGCGAGCCGGTAGGCCGGATCCTGGGTCTGCGGGGTGGAAAGGCCGCCCTTGGCGCGGTCGGCTTCCTGCTTGGCGCGCGGAAAAACCCGCGACGGTACTCGTGTATCAGTCATCCCAGCCACCTAGAGCAAAGTTGTGACGGAATGAAGGGGGCCTTAGGCCCTCTCCCGTTCACGGGAGAGGGCTGGGTGAGGGTCTTCTTTCTTCCAAGCAGATAGCGCGGCGAAAGAAGAAGAAAGAAGAGACCCTCACCCTTCCCACCGCCTCCGGCGGCGAGCCCTCCCTCTCCCGCGAGCGGGAGAGGAAATCACCGGCAAAAATTCTTGTGGTCGTCCTCGAGGTGCAGATGGTTCTGGTGCGCCGAATTATAGTCGGGGCTGAGCACCGTGCCGAATCGCTTGCAGGCGGACGTGTGGATGACTCCCAGGAAGCGCCGCACCTCGGGATCATCCGATCGCCAGCCATCCTGGATCGAGACGCGGCGGCCGTCGGCCAGGATGAAGGCGGAGACGTCTACCGCATTGGCCAGGGCATGGCCCGACAGCCGCTCGGTCGCGGTGCCGATCGTGTTGCGGCAGGCATAGGTGCCGAACGTCTCGACCTTGACCAATCGGCTGCCGAGAATCTGATAGGCGGCGGGCGCGACGGCATTGCGCGTCCAGCCGATGAACTCCTCGGCAAGGCCGCAGCGCATCGCCTTCAGCCCGGTGACCGGCACACCGATATCGATCAGCTGGACCGCGCCGATCACGGTGCAGCCACCGCCGTAATCGCGGTCGGGCAACGGCGAATAGCGCACCTGCTCGCGTGACAGATCGGCGAAACATTCATGTGTTGCCTTGCTGGTCGGCAGGTTGAGCGTGATCGGCGGCGCACCCATCGGCCGCGCCGGCGGCAGACGGTCGTTACCTCCTCCGCCGAACAGGCAGCCGCTGAGCAGAAAGGCGACCAGGGGAACGAGACGCTTCACGCGCACGAAGGTGCAGGAACATGGTTAACGAATCACTAACGGACGCGGGGAAACGTGCCCATCGTCAGGCAAACGTCTCGGCATAATCCGGGCCCCGTGCCTGGAGCGTATCGAAGTTGCGGATCATCCTGATCAACACGAGCGTGAGCGGCAGGTCGACCGCGAACGACACCACATCGATCCAGCTTGCGGTGAGCAGGGTGCCGGCATCGGTCGCGCCGAACGACAGCCTGGTTGAGATGTTGCCGAGGACGCTGGTCAGCAACCACAATCCCCACCACCAGCGCATCAGCACCGGCACCGCGACCGATCCGGGATCGTTCGGGCTGACGCTCGCTTGCCACGCCTCGCGCAATCCCTGGAACGGCTTCCACAAGGTCGCGATCGGAACGAAGAACCAGCCGACATTCCAGCCCGGTGTGATGGTCATCCAATCGGACATCGACTGCGCATTGGCGTTGACGCGCATGATCCAGCGCGCGACGAACACGACCGAACACAGTGTCGCGAGCAGTTGCACGATACTGACGGCCCTGACGAAAGCGTCGACGGTCGCCGGCGGCGGCCCAGCACCATTGAGCACCGCGATCACCAATGCGCTTCCGATCGTATAGGCACAGTCGGCAACGATCCACACCAGCACCGCGATGATGGCGGCGCGCCCTCGTCCGCTCGGGTCTCTGAAGTCGTACATCGCGTTTCCCCCTGCTCCTGATCGTCGATTATCCACGTCCGCTCGCCGCCGTCCACCGCAAGCACCTTGACGCAGCGCACAAAATCCTTAGGGCGGCCGACGGGCCACGCGGTCCCAACGCCGCGCGCGCTCTCTGCAAGGAGAGACTATATGACTGACTCGACGGTTGCCGACGCCCCCCGTGCGTCCATTGCGAAGCCCGATACCAAGCCGGCTCGCCCCCATTTTTCCTCCGGTCCCTGCGCCAAGCCTCCGGGCTGGGATGCGTCGAAGCTCGCGGTCGAGGTGCTCGGCCGGTCGCACCGCTCGAAGCTCGGCAAGGCGCGCCTGCAATATGCCATCGACTTGATGCGCGAGTTGCTCGGTCTGCCCGACACGCACCGGATCGGCATCGTCCCCGGGTCCGACACCGGTGCGTTCGAGATGGCGATGTGGACCATGCTGGGTGCGCGTCCGGTCACCGCGCTCGCTTGGGAAAGCTTTGGTGAAGGTTGGGTCACCGATGCGGTCAAGCAGCTCAAGATCGACCCGACCGTGGTGCGCGCCGATTACGGCCAGTTGCCCGATCTCGACCAGGTCGACTGGTCGAACGACGTGCTGTTCACCTGGAACGGCACCACCAGCGGCGTCCGCGTGCCGAACGGCGACTGGATTCCGGCCGACCGCGAGGGCCTGAGCTTCGCCGACGCGACCAGCGCGGTGTTCGCCTATGACTTGCCTTGGGACAAGATCGATGTCGCGACTTTCTCGTGGCAGAAGGTGCTCGGCGGCGAAGGCGGCCATGGCGTGTTGATCCTCGGCCCGCGCGCGGTCGAGCGGCTGACCGCCTACACGCCGGCCTGGCCGCTCCCCAAGGTGTTCCGCCTGGTCTCGAAAGGCGCGCTCGCCGAGGGCGTGTTCAAGGGCGAGACGATCAACACGCCGTCGATGCTGGCGGTCGAGGATGCGATCTTCGCGCTCGAATGGGCGAAGTCGGTCGGCGGTGGCGGGGGCCTGATCGCACGCTGCGATGCCAATGCAGAGGCGCTCAATAAGATCGTCGCCGAGCGCGACTGGCTCGGCCATCTCGCGCTGGACGAGGCGTCGCGGTCCAGGACCAGCGTCTGCCTGACCGTCGAGGGCGCCGACGAGGCGCTGATCAAGGCGATGGCGAGTGCGCTCGAGAAGGAAGGCGCCGCGTTCGACGTTGCCGGCTATCGCGATGCGCCGGCGGGGCTGCGCATCTGGTGCGGCGCGACCGTCGACACCGCCGATATCGAGGCGCTCGGGCCGTGGCTCGACTGGGCCTACGCCACCGCGAAAGCTTCCAACTAATATCCCGTCATCCCAGCGAAAGCTGGGATCTCGTGCCACAGGCGAAGCGCTTGCCGCCCGAGATCCTGACTTTCGTCAGGATGACGTTTGCAGAAAGGCAAACGTCATGCCCAAGGTACTGATCAGCGACAAAATGGACCCCAAGGCCGCCCAGATCTTCCGCGAACGCGGGGTCGAGGTGGACGAGATCACCGGCAAGACGCCGGAGGAACTCAAGGCAATCATCGGCGAGTACGACGGTCTCGCCATCCGCAGTTCGACCAAGGTGACCAAGGACATCCTCGACCACGCGACCAACCTCAAGGTGGTCGGCCGCGCCGGGATCGGCGTCGACAATGTCGACATCCCCGCCGCCAGCGCCAAGGGCGTGGTGGTGATGAACACCCCGTTCGGCAATTCGATCACCACCGCCGAGCACGCCATCGCGCTGATGTTCGCGCTCGCCCGCCAGCTGCCCGAGGCCGATCTGTCGACCCAGGCCGGCAAGTGGGAGAAGAACCGCTTCATGGGCGTCGAGCTGACCTCGAAGACGCTCGGCCTGATCGGGGCGGGCAATATCGGCTCGATCGTCGCCGACCGTGCGCATGGCCTGCGCATGAAGGTGGTCGCGTTCGACCCGTTCCTCTCGCCCGAACGCGCGGTCGAGCTTGGCGTGGAAAAGGTCGATCTCGACGAATTGCTGGCGCGCGCCGATTTCATCACGCTCCACACGCCGCTGACCGACCAGACGCGCAACATCCTGAGCCGCGACAATCTGCTGCGCACCAAGAAGGGCGTGCGGATCATCAATTGCGCGCGCGGCGGCCTGATCGACGAAGCGGCACTCAAGGAACTGCTCGATTCAGGTCATGTCGCGGGCGCCGCGCTCGACGTGTTCGTGACCGAGCCGGCCAAGGACAGTCCGCTCTTCGGCACGCCCAATTTCATCTCGACCCCGCACCTCGGTGCCTCGACTACCGAAGCGCAGGTCAATGTCGCGATCCAGGTCGCCGAGCAGATGGCCGATTATCTCGTCTCGGGCGGCGTCACCAATGCGCTCAACATGCCGTCGCTGTCGGCCGAGGAAGCGCCGCGGCTCAAGCCGTACATGGCGCTGGCGGAAAAGCTCGGCTCGCTGGTCGGCCAGCTGACCCACGGCCCGATCGGCCGCATCTCTATCCACGCCGAGGGCGCCGCCGCCGAGCTCAACCAGAAGCCGATCGTCTCGGCAGTGCTGGCCGGGTTCCTGCGCACCCAGACCGACACCGTGAACATGGTCAACGCGCCGCTGCTCGCCAAGGAGCGCGGGATGGAAGTGCGCGAGGTGCGTACCGAGCGCGAGGCCGATTACCACACCTTGCTGCGCGTCTCGGTCAAGACCGATTCGGGCGAGCGGTCGGTCGCCGGCACCCTGTTCGGCGATCAGGCCCCGCGCCTGGTCGAATTGTTCGGCATCAAGGTCGAGGCCGACCTCGCCGGTCACATGCTCTACGTGGTCAACGAGGACGCGCCGGGCTTCATCGGCCGGATCGGCACGATGCTCGGCGAAGCCGGCGTCAACATCGGCACCTTCCACCTCGGCCGCCGCTCGGCGGGCGGCGAAGCGGTGCTGCTGCTGTCGGTCGACGATGCGGTCGACGCCGATCTGATCGCCCGCGTCCGCGAATTGGCGGGCGTGAAGACCGTGATGGGGCTGTCGTTCTGAGCAAGGCACGCTAAGGGGGCGGACGTGACTCACGCTCTGCTCCCTTCCGGCTTTCACGATCGTCTGCCGCCCGACGCCGATGCGGCGGCGCGGTTGGAGCGGCGTGTGCTCGATGCCGCGCATGCGCATGGCTATGAGCGGGTCGACCCGCCGCTCGCCGAATTCGAGGATGCGCTGGCGCATCGGCTGAAATCGGCGCGCGCCCAGGACGCGGTGCGCTTCGTCGATCCGATCAGCCAGCGCACGCTCGCGATCCGGCCCGACATCACCGCGCAGGTCGGGCGCATCGCCGCGACACGGATGGGACATCACCCGCGGCCGGTGCGGCTGAGCTATGCCGGCTCGGTGCTGCGGCTGCGCGCGTCAGAGCTGTCGCCCGAGCGCGAGCGGCGCCAGGCCGGCTGCGAGCTGATCGGGCTCGATACGATCGCGGCGGCGCAGGAGATCGTCACCGTCGCGGTCGAGGCGCTCGAGGCGGCCGGGGTCTCCGGCATCTCGATCGACTTCACCTTGCCCGATCTGCTGGCGACGCTTGCCGCCGGGCCGCTGCCGCTGGGCGAGGTGTCGCTCGACGAATTGGCCGACCGGCTCGACGCCAAGGATGCCGGCGCGGTCGCGGCGCTGGCCCCCGCTTATCTGCCGATGATCGAGGCCGCCGGGCCGTTCGAGCCGGCGCATGATCGCCTCTGCCGGTTCGATGTCGGCGGCGCGCTGCGCTCGCGGCTCGATGGGCTGTGGAAAGTCGCCGAGAGCGTGAAGGACCGCGTCGCGCTGACGCTCGACCCGACCGAGCGGCACGGCTTCGAATATCAGACCTGGCTCGGCTTCTCGCTGTTCGCCGGCGGCGCGCGCGGCGAGATCGGGCGCGGCGGCAGCTACACGATCGTGCACGAGGACGGCAGCGAGGAGACCGCGATCGGCTTCACGCTGTATATCGACGCGATCGTCGCGGCAGGCCTGGCGCATGACGAGCGGCGCCGGCTGTTCGTACCGCTCGGAACCGATCCGGCGCTGGCCGCGAAGCTGCGCGGCGAAGGCTGGGTGACGGTGGCGGCGCTGGAGGCGGGCGATACGCCCGAGGCGCAGCTCTGCACGCATATTTTGACCGATGGTGAGGTTCACGACCTGGCCAGATAACCCAACCGTCACCCCGGCCTCGTGCCGGGGTCCAATGCGCCTCGGGCGATATTGCCCGTTGAGGGTTGGATGCCGGAACAAGTCCGGCATGACGAACTTAGAGTGAAGGAACAAAGCCGTGGCCAACGTAGCCGTGATCGGCGCCCAATGGGGTGACGAAGGCAAGGGCAAGATCGTCGACTGGCTGTCGGAACGCGCCGACGTCGTCGTCCGCTTCCAGGGCGGGCACAATGCGGGGCACACGCTCGTCATCGACGGTAAAACCTACAAGCTCGCGCTGCTTCCCTCGGGCGTCGTCCGGGGCACGCTGAGCGTCATTGGCAATGGTGTCGTGTTCGATCCCTGGCATTTCCGCGACGAAGTGACCCGGATCGCCGAGCAGGGCGTCACGGTCACGCCCGACCTGCTCCAGGTTGCCGAGACCACGCCGCTGATCCTGCCGCTCCACCGCGATCTCGACGCGCTGCGCGAAGACGCGCTCGACGCCGGCAATTCAGGACAGAAGATCGGCACCACGCGCCGCGGCATCGGCCCGGCTTATGAGGACAAGGTCGGCCGCCGCGCGATCCGCATCTGCGACCTCGCGCATCTCGACCAGCTCGGCCCGCAGATCGACCGCCTCTGCGCGCATCACGATGCGCTGCTCGCGGGGTTCGGCAAACCGCCGGTCGACCGCGAGGTGTTGCTGGCCGACCTCAAGGAGATCGCCGATTTCGTGCTGCCCTATGCCAAGCCGGTCTGGGTGACGCTCAACGCGGCGCGCGAAAGCGGCAAGCGCATCCTGTTCGAAGGCGCGCAGGGCGTGCTGCTCGACGTCGATCACGGCACCTATCCGTTCGTGACCTCGTCGAACACGGTGGCGGGGACGGCGTCGTCGGGGTCTGGCCTGGGGCCGAGCCGGGTCGGCTTCGTGCTGGGGATCGTCAAGGCCTACACGACGCGCGTCGGCTCGGGTCCCTTTCCGACCGAGCAGGATAACGAGATCGGCGAATATCTCGGCACGCGCGGGCGCGAGTTCGGCGTGAACACCGGGCGCAAGCGGCGCTGCGGCTGGTTCGACGCGGTCTTGGTGCGCCAGTCGGCGGCGGTCAGCGGCATCACCGGGATCGCGCTGACCAAGCTCGACATCCTCGACGGGCTCGACGAAATCAAGATATGCACCGGCTATCGGCTGGGCGACAAGACGTTCGACTATCTGCCCCCGCACCCGCTCGATCAGGCGGCGGTCGAGCCGATCTACGAAACCGTCCCCGGCTGGTCGGAATCGACCGCGGGCGCGCGCAGCTGGGCCGAGCTACCGGCGGCGGCGATCAAATATATCCGCCGCATCGAGGAACTGATCCGCTGCCCGGTGGCGCTGGTCTCGACCAGCCCCGAGCGTGCCGACACCATCCTGGTGCGCGATCCCTTCGCGGACTGACCGGTCCGGCGTAGCTGCCGCATAGGAAGCGGGCCCGCCCTTGCTGCCGGTGCGCGGAAAGCGCCGGCGGCAAGAGCGAGCCCAGTTAGCCCCAACAAACCCGCGCTTCTACAAGCGCGAGCCAGTCGCATGGGGGTGGGCCGGGGCTATCGCCTGACTTCTTCTTGCCCTTCTTTTTCTTGCCCGTGTCGGTCGTGGCGGTGGCATCGGGCGTGGCGGTCGCGTCGGGCGCGGTCGCATCCGGCGCCGGCGCCGTGCTGGAAGCGGCCGTGTCGGGCATGGCCGGAGTTGCAGGCGTCGCCGGAGTCGCCGGGGTGGCGGGAACCGTCGGCGTGCCCATCGTTCCCGGCGTGGCCGGGGTAGCGGGCGTGGCGGGTGTCGCCGGGGTCGCCGGCGTGGTCTGGGCGGACGCGACACCCGAGACGCCGAGGATCAGGGCGCCTGCAAGCGTGACAAACTTCATTCAATCTCTCCCGTCCTGAATGGACAGGTAAGGAAAAGGCGGGCTCTCGAAAAAGCTCCGGACGCCGGGGTCGTTACGTCCACGGAATCGAACGACTGGGCGGCGATTGAGCCTCAATCGGGACTAAATGACGCGAAATCAGCCGTTTTGGGCGCGGTGCAATAGCTTTTGATCCGCCAGCACCAGCGCAACCATCGCCTCCACGACCGGCACGCCGCGAATGCCGACGCAGGGGTCATGTCGTCCCTTGGTGCGGATCTCGGCAGCCTCGCCGTCTCGCGTGATCGTCTCGACCGGAGTCAGGATCGAACTGGTCGGCTTGAACGCCACGCGCACGCGAACCGGCTGGCCGGTGGAGATGCCTCCCGCGATCCCGCCCGCATGGTTGGACAGGAAATGCGGGCCACCCGATTCGTTGCTGCCAGGACGCATGGCGTCGGCATTCTGTTCCCCGGTCAGCGCCGCCGCCGCAAAGCCGTCACCGATCTCGACGCCCTTGACCGCGTTGATTCCCATACAGGCATGGGCGAGCTCGGCATCGAGCTTGGCGTAGAGCGGCGCGCCCCAGCCCGGCGGCACGCCGGTCGCCTCGCAGGCGATGACGGCGCCGAGCGACGAGCCCGCCTTGCGCGCGTCGTCGACCAGTTTCTCCCAGCGCGCGGCCGCGGCCGCATCGGGGCAGAAGAACGGATTGTTGGCGACCTCGCCCGCGTCGAACCGGTCGTAATCGATCGCATCCCCGCCGATCGCCTCGACCCAGGCGAGGATCGACACTTCCGGGATCACCAGCCGCGCGACCGCGCCGGCCGCGACCCGGCTCGCGGTCTCGCGCGCCGACGACCGCCCGCCGCCGCGATAGTCGCGAAAGCCGTATTTGGCATCATAGGCGTAATCGGCATGGCCAGGCCGATAGGCGAGCGCAACTTCGGAATAATCCTTGGAGCGCTGGTCGACATTCTCGATCATCAGGCTGATCGGCGTGCCGGTCGTGCGCCCTTCGAACACGCCCGACAGGATGCGCACCTGGTCCGGCTCCTGCCGCTGCGTGGTGAAGCGCGACTGGCCCGGGCGGCGGCGATCGAGGAAGGGCTGGATGTCGTCCTCGCTCAGCGCCAGCCCCGGCGGGCACCCATCGACCATTGCGCCGATCGCCGGCCCGTGGCTCTCCCCCCAGGTCGAGAAGCGGAAGACGTGCCCGAAGGAATTGTAGCTCAACCGAAAACCCTTTTCCTCCGGGACGAGGGTTTGGAAAAGGGAGTTCTTGACAGGAGCGTCCCCGACTGCCCCTCTCCCCGCCCCTCTCCCCGGAGGGGAGAGGGAGATTGATCATGCCAACGCGATGTCCGGCGCGTCCTCGGCCTTCATGCCGACGACGTGATAGCCGGCGTCGACGTGATGCGTCTCGCCGGTCACGCCCGAGGACAGGTCGCTGAGGAAATAGAGCGCCGAGCCGCCGACATCCTCGATCGTGACGTTGCGCTTGAGCGGCGAATTCAGTTCGTTCCACTTGAGGATCAGGCGGAAGTCGCCGATCCCGCTCGCCGCCAAGGTCTTGATCGGGCCGGCCGAGATCGCGTTGACGCGGATATTGTCGCGGCCGAGGTCGACCGCGAGATATTGGACGCTGGTCTCCAGCGCCGACTTGGCGAGGCCCATCACGTTGTAATGCGGCACCACCTTCTCTGCCCCGTAATAGCTGAGCGTCAGCAGCGAGCCGCCGTTCGGCATCATCGCCGCCGCGCGCTGCGCCACCGCCGTGAACGAATCGACGCTGATGTTCATCGTCATCAGGAAATTCTCGAGCGTGGTGTCGGCATAGCGGCCGCGCAGCTCGTTCTTGTCGGAGAAGCCGATCGCGTGGACGACGAAATCGATCGTCGGCCAGCGCGCCTTGAGCGTAGCGAACGCGGTATCGAGCGCCGCCATGTCGCTGACGTCGCAATCGATCAGGAAGTCCGAGCCGAGTTCGGCGGCGAGCGGCCGCACGCGCTTCTCGAGCGCTTCCCCCTGATAGCTGAACGCCATCTCGGCCCCCGCCTCGGCCAGCTTCTTGGCGATACCCCAGGCCAGCGAGCGGTCGTTGGCGAGGCCCATGATGAGCCCGCGCTTGCCCTGCATCAGTCCGGTCATCCCGCTTCAAACTCCATTTCCGTCGTCGAGCCTTCCCTTACGTCCTTCAACGGCGTTTCGGCTAGTGCCGCGTTGAGGTGCGCGCCGATCGAAATGCCCAAACCGACGATCCAGAAGAACAGCAAGGTGACGATCACCCCCGCCAGGCTGCCGTAGGTCAGGTCGTAATTGCTGAGATTGGCGAGGAACACGGGCAATAACGCGGTGGCGCTGATCCACCACAAGGCGGTGAACGCCGCGCCCGGCCAGCGCGGGCAACCCTTCTTGCGATACTTGCCGGGCGTCACCGACATGAACAGCATATAGAGCGCGAAATACAGGATGAAGCACGGGATGATCCGCGACCAGCCGACCCATTGGCCGAGTTCGGCCGCCCAGGGGATCAGGTGATAGATGAATTGTTCGGTCGCGGTCAGTACGCCCTGGATCAGAAAGGCCAGCAGGGCGAGCACGACCGACCCGACGATCACCGCCATCGAGCCCAATCGATAATGCCAGAACGGCTTGTCGAACGTCACGCCATAGGCCCGGCGGAAGATGTCGCGGATGGTTTCGACGAAGCTGCCGACCGACCATAAGGCGACCAGTCCGCCGAGGATGAGCAAAGGGCCGGTCCGCGCGGCGAGCACGTCGCGGATCGGCTTGCGCAATAGGTCGGCAACGCTGAACGGCAGGGTCGACAGGAACGAATCGACCGCACGCATCGCGTCCGCGCTCTGCCCGAAGATCGATGCGATCGCCGCCGCCAGGATGAAGAACGGAAAGACCGTCAGCAGTGCCAGATAGGCGATGTTGCCGGCATACATGAAGCCGTTGGCGAAGACGCCGACGAACACGCGCTTGGTGATGATCCAGCCACGGACCGGAAGCGGCTTGCCTTCCCGCTCACGATAGCCCCGCAGCGCGCGGGCTTCGGGCGAGAGAGGAGAAAGGTGCGACATCCGGTAGTGAAACCGCCGTCAGACGCCCAGGTTTCCGCGCGGATTGCGATCCTTGTCCTTCCAGCCCTGGACGAACTCGACCAGGGCATCGTCATCGACCGGCAGGTCGACCATCAGCGTCACCAATTGGTCGCCGCGGCCGCCGCCTTTCTTGTGGAAGCCCTTGCCCTTGAGCCGCAGCGTCTTGCCCGAGCTCGACCCCTTGGGCACCGTCAGCATGACGGCGCCGTCGGCGGTCGGCACGCGCACGCTCGCGCCCAGCACCGCCTCGGAAAGGCTGACCGGCAGGTCGAGCCGGATATCGTCACCGTCGCGGGTGAAGAAGCGATGCGGCTGGATCTCGATCGTGACGATCGCGTCGCCATTGCCACCGGGTCCCGGCTGGCCCTTGCCCGACAGGCGCATCTGCGTCCCGCTTTCGACCCCGGCGGGAAGCTTGAGGTCGATCGTCTTGCCGTCGGCGAGCGTGATGCGCTGCGGCTCCAGCGTCGCGGCGTCCGCGAAGGGCACGGTCAGGCGATAGGCGACATTGGCGCCCTTGGGCTGCGGCCGCCGGCCGAAGCCGCCCGAAAAGCCGCCCGCGCCGCCGCGCGCGCGGCCCCCGAACAATCCTTCGAACAGATCGCTGAAATCGCCCGCTTGCTCGCCGCCGAAATCGGGCCGGAACCCGCCCTGAGGGCCGCCGCTCGCGCCACCGAAGCCGAACGGTGCCGCGGGATTGCCGTCGCCGTCGATCTCGCCGCGGTCGAAGCGCGCGCGCTTGTCCTTGTCGCTCAGCAGGTCATAGGCCGACGTCACCTGGCTGAACTTCTCCGCCGCCTTGGGATTGTCCTTGTTGCGGTCGGGATGAAGCTCCTTGGCGAGCTTGCGATACGCCTTCTTGATGTCCGCTTCTGTCGCGGTGCGGGACACGCCCAGCAGGGAATAAGGATCGGATGCCATTTCGGCCCGCTATTTGGGGGATGTGCGCGGGAAGCGCAACGCGGTGTGTGGTTCGTCCCGCCCCGTCCCTGACGGGAGTAGCAGAAGGACTTCGTTCTCACCCGTCATGCCAGGCTTGTCCCGGCATCCGCCGTGCCTCTTGGTCATCACTTCAAGCCTCTCGTCCATGACTCGCGGCGCGGCGGACCGCGGCACAGGGCCGGGGCGACGATGGGGATTGGCTGCCCGCTGAAGGCCGCACGTCAGATCAAAGGTCCGGCAACACCTGCCGCGCGATCCCCCATCCCGCCAGATCCTTCGACGACGCGCGCTCGAGCAACTCGGCCTGGTCTCCGACATGCCATTTCGCCGGCGTGTCGATGTCTTCCAGCTCGGCCCAGGTCACCGGCACCGCGACCGGCGCCTTGGCGCGGGCGCGGGCGGTGTAGGGCATCACCGCGGTCGCGCCGCGCTGGTTCCGGAGCCAGTCGAGGAAGATCTTCCCCTTGCGCTTGGCCTTGGACATGGTCGCGGTGAAGCGGTCGGGCTCGGCCTGGGCCAGCGCGACGCAGAAACGGTCCGCGAAATCCTTGACCACGGGCCAGTCGGCCTCGGGCGTCAGCGGCACCACGACATGCACGCCCTTCCCCCCAGACAGCATCGCGAAGGTGGTCAGCCCGATCTCGGCGAGGTGTCGCTTGAGGTCGGCCGCCGCCTTCTTGACCTCCTCGAACCCGAGCCCCTCGTCGGGATCGAGGTCGAACACCATGCGGTCGGGCTTTTCGACATCGGCGACCGACGATCCCCAGCCGTGGAATTCGATCGTGCCCATCTGGACGCATTGCAGCAGTCCGTCGGCGTCATCGACATAGAGATAGGGTTCGACCGAGCCGTCCTTCTCCTTGATCTTCACATGCTTGACGTGATCGCCGAACGAACCGGCATCGTGCTTCTGGAAGAAGCAATGCTTGCCACGGCCCTGCGGGCAGCGGACCAGGCTGATCGGCCGATCGGCGATCCATTGCAGCGCGACCGGCGCCATCGCTTCGTAGAAATCGGCGAGGTCGCCCTTGGTCACGGTCGAGTCCGGGAAGATCAGCCGGTCGGGATGCGTGATCTTGATGCTCGACGCCTTGGGCTTGGGCGCGGGCTTGGCTTTTTCCTCGACCACCTCTTCGGCCTCCTTGTCGCCGCGCAACCCGAGGAAGCTCGGATGGCGCAGCACCTTGTCGGGGGTAACTTCGGTGAAGGCGATCTCCGCGACAAGCTTGGGCGTCACCCAATGCGCGCCGCGGGTCGCCGCGCGCGGCGCCTCGACCGTCGGCGTCTTGCGCGCGAGGCGGTCGAGCTTGGCGCGCAGCTCGTTCATCGTGTCGACCGTGAAGCCCGTGCCGACCTTGCCCGAATAGCGCAATTCGCCATTCTCATGAACGCCGAGCAGCAATGCGCGGAAGCCGCGCGACTTGTCGCTCTCGGTCCAGCCGACGATGACGAATTCCTGGCGCTTGATGCATTTGACCTTGAGCCAGGCCTGGGTGCGGCGGCCGACATAGGGCGCGTCGGCGCGCTTGCAGACGATCCCCTCATAGCCTTCGCGGCACATCGTCTCGAACAATTTCTCGCCTTCGCCGACGATGTGCTCGGCATATTGGAGGTGCGGGTCCGCGCCGTCGAGCAACGGGCGTAACTGCTCCTTGCGCTGCACCTGCGGCAGCTTGGCGAGGTTCTCGCCATCCAGTTCGAGCAGGTCGAACGCGAACAGGGTCATCTCGCCAGCGTTCGAGATCGCGTCCTTGAGCGTCGAGAAATCGGGCTTGCCCTGCTTGAACGCGACGATCTCGCCGTCGATCAGCGCCGAGCCGACCGGCAATTGCGCGGCCGCCTCGGCGATGCCCGCGAACTTGTCGGTCCAATCGAGCCCGTTGCGGGTGTAAACCTTGGCCTTGCCGCCCGCGATCGCGATGAGCGCGCGGTAGCCGTCATATTTGACCTCGTGGATCCAGCCGGTCCCAGTCGGGACGCTGTCGACCAGGGTGCAGAGTTGCGGTTCGCGGAATTTCGGCATCTTGGCGTCGCCCCGGCGGAGGCCGGAGCCGCCGGGTTGCGCGGGCCTTTCCGAGCCACGCGCCGGCCCCGGCCTCCGCCGGGGCGACGTGCTGGCCGCGCGCAACGCCTTCCAGCTCGCCAGTTCCTTGGCCTTCTTGCCTTTGGCGATCTCCGCCATCGAACGGCCGGTCTTCACGCTGGTCACGGCGTTCTCGACGAGATCGTCCGAGCCGCCGGCATAATCGTCCTCGAGCTTCCTCAGCAGCCAGTTGGTGTTGCGCTCCTTCCCCCGCGGCTTGAGCCGGATCAGCAGCCACTCGCCCTTCATCCGCTCGCCGTGCAGGATGAAATGGAGGTGCCCCTTCTCCAGATCCTTGGCCGACTTGCCCGGGATCGGCTCCCACCAGCCGTCGTCCCACAGCATCACCGTGCCGCCCCCATACTCGCCCTCAGGAATCGTTCCCTCGAAATCGGCATAGCTGATCGGATGGTCCTCGGTCTGGACCGCGAGACGTTTGTCGTCGGGATTGAGACTCGGGCCGCGCGTTACCGCCCAGCTCTTCATCACGCCGTCGACCTCGAGCCGCAGATCCCAGTGCAGCCGTGTCGCGTCGTGCTTCTGCACCATGAAACGGTGACCGGTATCGCCGGTCCGCTCGCCCTTCGGCTCCGCAGTCTTAGAGAAGTCGCGCTTGGCATTGTATTTGGCGAGGGGGTCGCGGTCAGCCATGCTCACCCCCCGTCGCCCCGGCGCAGGCCGGCGCCGCAGGCGGCGCTGTTCCGGCAAGAGCCGCCAGCGATCCCGGCCTCCGCCGGGATGACGGACAGGGCTCAAGCACGCTTCTTCGCCGGCGCCGCGCGCGCCGGGCTCTTCTTGTGGCCGGTCTTCTTGGTGGTGGTGACGCTTTCCTTCTGCGCCGGCCGCGCGCTCGGCTTCTCCAGCGACTTCTTCAGCGCCGCCATCAGGTCGACGACGTTCGAGCCCGACCGGCCAGTGCCCTCGTCATCCTTGTCCTCGATGATCTTGCGGCGCGACTTCTGCTTGGCCTTGCGAGCGATCAGGTCCTTGAGCGCATCGACATAATGGTCGTGGAACTTGGACGGGTCGAAGTTGGAGGATTTCTTGTCGATCAGCGTCGTCGCAAGGTCGAGCAGATCCTCGTCGGGCTCGCTGTCGGGAATGTCGCGGAAATAGCCCTGTGCGCGATTGACTTCCCCCGCATAGCGCAAGGTCTCGAGCACCATTCCGCGCCCGCATGGTTTCAGGCTGACGACATATTCGCGCCCGCGCATCGCCAGTTGACCGATCCCAACCTTTTTCGAGCGCCTGAGCGCCTCGCGCAGCACGATGAACGCTTCCTCGGCGAGATCGTCGGCGGGCACCACGAAATAGGGGCGCTCGTAATAGAGGACGTCGATCTCGCTGACGTCGACGAACTGGGTGAGTTCGAGCGTCTTCTTCGACTCAAGCTTGACCGCGTCGATCTCGTCCTGGTCGAGCAGGACGTACTCGCCCTTCTCGTACTCGAAGCCCTTGACGATCTCGTCGGGATCGACCTCGCCGATGCCGGGTACGGTCTTTTCGTATTTGATCCGCTTGCCCGACGGCTCGTGGATCTGGTGGAACGCCACTTGCGCGCCCGATTTGGTCGCGGTGTAGATCTCCACCGGGATCGAGACGAGCGCCAGCCTGATCTGTCCCTGCCAATAGGCACGCGCAGCCATGAAACACCTCCGTTGCGAAGCCGATTCAATTCGCGGGGACGGGAGTCGTTCCCATTCCTCCACGCTCGCGGGGAGGGGGACCAAGACGCGCAGCGGCTTGGTGGAGGGGGTAGGCCTCATCGGCTGTCGCCTGCGGCCCGCCCCCTCCACCACGCGCTGACGCGCGCGGTCCCCCCTCCCCGTCCCGGGGAGGATCGATTAAGGGGGCTTCCATGACCACCGACCCCTTCACCCTGTTCGACACCTGGTTCGCCGAGGCGCGCGAGAGAGAGCCCAACGATTCGAACGCGATGGCGCTCGCCACCGCCGATGCCGATGGGCGCCCGTCGGTGCGGATGGTGCTGCTCAAGGGGCATGGCCGCGACGGCTTCGTGTTCTATACCAACCGCTACAGCCGCAAGGCGCACGAGATGGCGGCCAATCCGCATGCCGCCTTGCTGTTCCACTGGAAGTCTTTGCGCCGCCAGATCCGGATCGAAGGCAGCCTCGCCCAAGCGAGCGACGCCGAATCCGACGCTTATTTCGCCAGCCGAGCCCGTGACTCGCAGCTCGGCGCCTGGGCGTCCGACCAGTCGCGCCCGCTCGACAGCCGCGCGACGTTCGAATCGCGATTCGACGAAGTCAAAGCGCGGTTCGAAGGCGGCGACGTGCCGCGCCCGCCGCATTGGGGTGGGTATCGCCTGACGCCGACCCATATCGAATTCTGGCAGGACCGCGCGCATCGCCTGCACGAGCGCCGCGTGTTCGACCTTGCCAGCGACGGACGCTGGGTCGAAGGATTGCTCTACCCATGATGACCGAAAGCGAACGTCGCCGCATCATTCCCTTCGCGATCCGTGCCGCGCTCGCCAGCGTGGCGATGGCGTTGTTCCTGCTCGGGCTGAAGGGGTATGCCGCTTACACCACCGGGTCGGTGGCGATGCTCGGCAGCCTGGCCGATACCGGGCTAGACCTGCTCGCCAGCCTGGTCACGCTGTACGGCGTCAAGGTCGCGGCCGAGCCGGCCGATCA
The DNA here is from genome assembly GCF_051962185.1 of Sphingomonas sp. Lineage (GTDB taxonomy): Bacteria > Pseudomonadota > Alphaproteobacteria > Sphingomonadales > Sphingomonadaceae > Sphingomonas. Next base: position 1,752 of record NZ_JBQCCN010000233.1, on the reverse strand, counting down.
CGATCACCGTTTCGGCCATGGCAAGGCGGAAGCACTCGCCGCTCTGTTCCAGGTCGCGCTGATCACCCTGTCGGCCGCCGGCATCGCCTGGCGCGCGATCCTCAAGCTCGGCGACAAGGCGCAGACCGCCGACGCAGAATTCGGCATCGGCGTGTCGATCGTCGCGATTCTCGCGACCTTCGCCTTGCTCGCCTATCAACGGTCGATCATCCGCAAGACCGGCTCGGTCGCGATCATGGCGGACAAGGTCCATTATCAATCCGACCTGTTCCTCAACCTGTCGGTGATCGTCGCGTTGCTGCTCGATCAATTCGCCGGGCTACAGGGAGCGGACCCGGTCTTCGGCATCCTGATCGCATTATGGCTCGCCTGGGGCGCGTTCCAGGCGTCGTCGGTGGCGATCGATCAGTTGATGGACAAGGAATGGCCCGAAGACTTGCGCAAGCAATTCATCGAGGTCGCCGCGCGCCAGGAAGGCCTCAAGGGCATTCACGATTTCCGCACGCGGCGATCGGGCAGCCACGAATTCGCGCAATTCCACATGGAGGTCGGGCGCGACCTGACCGTCCAGCAATCGCACGAGATCGTCGAGCGGGTCGAGAATGCGCTGCACAAGGCCTTTCCCAAGGTCGAAGTGCTGATCCATGTCGATCCCGAAGGCCATGTCGACACCGACAATCCGCTGGTCGAGGCGGACGTGACGCCGCACTGGTTCGGCAAACGCATCTAGAGCACCGCGCGGAAAAGTGGGCGCCGGTTTTCCGCAAAAGCGGTGCGACCACAAATTTAGAGCTGAGGAGACGGCAATGAGGCTACCGATCGCGCAGATCGACGCATTCGCGCGCCAGGCGTTCGAAGGCAATCCGGCGGCGGTGATGCCGCTGGCCGGCTGGCTGGCGGACGACATTCTCCAGAAGATCGCGGCCGAGAACAATCTGTCTGAGACCGCTTTCCTGGTCGCGTCGGACGACGAGGGGGTGGATTTCGACCTGCGCTGGTTCACGCCCGCCGTCGAGGTGGTGATGTGCGGCCATGCCACGCTGGCGAGCGGGCATTTCGTATTGTCGTCCGACCCCGATCGCGAGCGCGTCCGCTTCCGCACGCGCAAGGCCGGCATGCTCGAGGTCGCGCGCGCCGGCGGCAGCTACGAACTGGCGCTGCCGGCCTGGGTCCCGGCGCCCAAGCAGATGCCGGAGATCGTCGCCGGGCTCGGTGTGGAGCGCGCGGTCGAGACCTTGTGGCACGAGCATCGCTATGCCCTGGTGGTGCTGGAGAATGCGGAGCAGGTTCGCGCGCTGAAACCCGATTTTCGCGCCCTGGCAGCGGGCGGCGACCTGCTGACCATCGCTACGGCGCCGGGTGACGACACCGACATCATCAGCAGAGCCTTCGCCCCCGGCGGTGGAATCGACGAGGATCCGGTGACCGGATCGGCGCATGCGGTGGCGGTGCCGTACTGGGCGAAACGGCTGGGGCGGGACAAGTTCACGGCCTTCCAGGCGAGCGCACGGGGCGGATATCTGGACTGCCGGCTGGAGGGCGACCGGGTGATCCTGGGCGGGACCTGCGTGACAGTGCTGGAAGGGACGTTTCTGTTGGACTGACCCAAAATCCTCCCCGGAACGGGGAGGGGGACCAAGACGCGCAGCGGCTTGGTGGAGGGGGCCTGCCACAAATGCGCAATGGGCCGCGAGTTTGCCGAAGGAGGGGCCCCTGAACCACCGCCTTTGGCAGCGGCCCCCTCCCCGAGCA
>NZ_JBQCCN010000232.1:0-9435 GCF_051962185.1 Sphingomonas sp. | reverse complement strand
ACAACAAAAATCCCCCCCGGCCGGGGGCGGGGGACCGCCGGCGTAGCCGGGGGTGGAGGGGCCCCTCCACATCTGCATCGCCTGGGGCCGGGCCCCCTTCACCACGACGCTTCGCGTCGCGGTCCCCCTCCCCGTAAACGGGGAGGATTTTTCGATCATTATCACTTCTGCTCCAACATCAATTTGGCGGTCGCCTTGGCGCTCATCACCACCCCCGGAATCCCCGCGCCGGGGTGCGTGCCCGCGCCGACGAAGTACAGGTTCGGGATATGCGGGTCGCGATTATGGACCCGAAAATAGGCCGATTGGCTGAGGATCGGCTCGAGGCTGAAGGCGCTGCCGAGATGCGCGTTCAGATCGTGCGCGAAGTCGCTGGGCGCGTAGCTGAACTTCGTCACGATCCGCTCGTGGATGTCGGGGATCAGCCGCGCGCCGATCTCGTCGAGGATGCGCTGTTCCAGGATCGGGCCGATCTCGTTCCAGTCGACCGGGAACTTGCCGAGATGTGGCACCGGCGCCAGCGCGTAGAAGGTCGATTGCCCCTCGGGCGCGAGGCTCGGGTCGGTCACCGTCGGATGGTGGAGATAGAGCGAGAAATCCTCGGCCAGAACACCATGGTCGTAGATATCGGCGAGCAATTCGCGGTAGCGCGGGCCGAACAGGATCATGTGATGCGGGATGCCCGGCCACGTCCCCTTGATCCCGAAATGGACGACGAACACCGATGGCGACCAGCGCTTGCGCGTCAGCCCGCCGACGGTGCGCTGCGCACTGCGCGATCCCGCCAGCAGGTCGCGATACGAATGCATCACATCGGCATTGCTGGCGACGGCGTCGGCCTCTCCCGCCCAGCCGCTCGCGGTCGTGACCCCGGTCGCGCGGTCGCCGAGCGTCTCGATCGTCGCCACCGGGTCGCCCAGTCGCAGCGTCCCGCCCAGCCGCTCGAACAGTGCGACCATGCCGGCGACCAGCCGATTGGTGCCGCCGCGCGCGAACCAAACGCCGCCGTCGCGCTCCAGCTTGTGGATCAGTGCGTAGATCGCGCTGGTGGTCATCGGGTTGCCGCCGACCAGCAAGGTGTGGAAGCTCAGCGCCTGACGCAGTTTCTCGTTCTTCACGAAGCCGGAGACGACCGAATAGACCGAGCGCCATGCCTGATAGCGCAGCAGCGCGGGGGCGGAGGCGACCATCTGGCTGAAGTCGAGGAAGGCGGTGCTGCCGAGCTTCTCATAGCCCTCATGATAGACGTGCCCGGCATAATCGAGGAAGCGGCGGTAGCCGGCGACGTCGTCGGTGCTGAGCCGCGCGATCTCGGCATGGAGCTGGGCATCGTCGTTCGAATAATCGAAGCTCGTGCCGTCGCGCCAATTGAGCCGGTAGAAGGGCATGACCGGCAGCAGCTCGACATCCTCGGCGATGTCGCGCCCGGTCAGGCCCCATAGTTCTCTGAGCGCCTGGGGATCGGTGATGACCGTCGGCCCGGAATCGAAGGTGAAGCCGTCCTTTTCCCAATAATAAGCGCGCCCGCCGGGCTTGTCGCGGGCTTCGACGATCGTCGTTTCGACGCCGGCGGATTGCAACCGGATCGCCAGCGCGAGCCCGCCGAACCCGGCGCCGATGACGATCGCGCGCTTCATCCCCGTCGCCCGCGGATCGCCGCGACGGCGCGGCCGACCGGCACCGGCGGCTTGCCGCTCAGGATGCGGGCCTTGTCGATCACGCTGGTTCGTCCGGCATAGAAACGCCCTATAAGGCCCGGGCCCAATCGGTAAAAGCGTTCGAGCACGCGATATCGTTCGTCGGGATCGGCGGCGCGGAACAGCATCGAGCTCAGCATGCGATAGAAAGCGCGATCGGTCCAAGCGCGATTGGCCATGCCGTGCGTCAGCTCGAGCAAGGCGGGGGTCGAGAGGTCGCTTTGCCCGGCGATGCGGATCGCCAGCCGCACCGCGTCGGGCAGCGAATAGCCGGTGGTCGGGTGGAACAGCCCGGCGCGCAATCCCGCCTTGGGGAGCCGCGCGCCGCCCGCGCGCCAGAAGGAGTCGAAATCGCCGCCCATCACGACCGGCAAGGCGCCGGTCTCCTCGCGGCCCACCGCCTCGGTCACCCAGCCTTTGGCCAGCGCATAATCGTGGATGCGGTCGACCATCGCATTGCGATCGATCGTCGGCGTGTCGCTGTAATAGGTGTCCTCGACGAACATCCGCGTCGCGGTGAAGGGAAGCGTATAGACGAAGCGATAGCCGTCGACCTGCTCGACCGTCGCGTCCATGATCGTCGGCCGCGTCACCTCGTGCGGATCGGCCAGCAGCAATTCGCGCCCGACGAATTTCTGCCAGCCCATCTCGAACATCGACATGTCGCCGGGGCCGCGCGCGTCGATGATGCCCTTGGCCTCGATCCGGTCGCCGCTCGCCAGCACGGCCGCGGTGGTGCCGACGCCGAGCGCCTTTTCCGCGATCAACTGGCCGGGGGCGAGGCTGGTGCGCACCACACGATCGAAGCGTTCGGACTCGATCGCATAGTAACTGGTGTCGATCGTCCGCGCGTGCGCCGGAAAGGCGACGTCATAGCCGCGCCAGCCATAGGAGACGAGCGGTGCCGCCAGCCAGCGGTCCTCTTTCGCGATGTCGCGGGTGAAGAACGACCAGACATGGTCGCCGCCCAGTCGCGGCCCCGCCTCGATCAGCCGGAGATCGAGGTCGGGGCGCTTCTTGCGCAGCGCGAGCGCGATCAATCCGCCCGCCAATCCGCCGCCGACAATCGCTAGGTCACATTCAATCCGGCCTGCCATGGCGAATCGCTACCCGTTTTGGACGGGAGCGCAACCCTTTGGGCCCGGCTGACGAAATAGCCTGTGGACAGCTTGGTGCGAGAGCGAGTCAGGCCGCCTGGCGCAGCGGCATCTCGGTCGCCATCGCCGCCCTGACCGATGGCCGTGCCCGGGTCGCGTCGCGCCACGCCGCGAGCGCCGGCCAGGGATCGAGGCTCAGCCCGGCATATTCGGTCCAGTTGAGCACCGCGAGCAGATAGGCGTCGGCGACCGAGAAGCTGTCGAGCAGATAATGGCGCCCGGCCAGATGCGCCTCCAGCAGGCCGAAGCGCTGGTCGACCAATTGCCGCGCCCAGTCGCGCGCGCCCTCGGTCGAGGTCCGCGACATCAAGGGTGCGAACACGCCCTTGTGGATCTCGGTCGAGATGAAGTTGAGCCATTTGGTCAGTTCGTAGCGCTCGCGGGTGTACGGCGGCGGCGCCAGCACGCCCTCGGCCGCGAGATCGGCGATATAGGTCAGCACCGCCGGCCCCTCGCTCAGCGTCACGCTGCCCGCTTCCATCGCGGGCACGTAGCCCATCGGGCTGATCTCGCTGAAAGCGCGCCCGTCGGGCAAGGCGGCGCCGGGAACGACCTGGATGAAATCGGCGTCGAGTTCGGCCTCGTTGATCGCGATCCGCGTCGCCAGGCTGCACGCGAACGGGATGAAATAGAGCTTCATGGTCGATCCTCCTGGGGGCGATTTGATTTTTATACTGTTTCGCATAAATTGGGCGCTGGTCAAGGATTCTTTGCGAATTGGTACAGAAATCAGACGAGGCGCCGCGCCGCCGCGGCCGCCCACGCAGCTTCGATCCCGCTGAGGTGTTGGGCGCGGCGAGCGAGCGATTCCGCACGCGCGGCTATGCCGGCACCTCGCTCGACGATCTGGTCGACGCGACCGGATTGCAGCGCCCCAGCCTCTACGCCGCGTTCGGCGACAAGCGCGCGATCTATCTCGCCACGCTCGACCGCACGATCGAGCGCGCCGGCAAGGGCTTCGACCGGCTGATCGCCGCCGGCCTGCCGCTGCGCGACAGCCTCCAGGCGATGTTCCGCACGGTGATCGACGGCTATTTGACCGGTGAGACCGGGCCGTCGGGCTGCATCATGGTCTCGACCTCGGCGGCAAGCGCGGTCGACGATGCCGAGATCCGCGAGCGGCTGGCCGCATTCCTCAAGATGGAGGACGACAAGATCGAGCAATTGCTGACCGCGCACGGCGACCCGAAGGCGCATGCCCATGCCCGCCTCGCCACCGCGACCATCCACTCGCTCAGCGTCCGCGCGCGGGCGGGGGCGAGCCTGGAGGACCTCGATGCTTTGGCGGCGGAATGCGTCGAGCTGATCGCCGGGTGAGCCAATCTCCCCTCCCACTTGCGGGAGGGGAATGACAGGCGGTTTTGCGCTACATCGGGCGAGTGACTCCTACGCTCGCCATCCTTCTGTCCGCCGTCGCCATGACGCTGATCGTCGGTTTTCGCTATCTGCTGAGCAGCGGGGCCTTCGCGCTGGCGACGCGAGCGGTGCGGCCCGGGCTCTACACCGGGCTCGACAAGCAGATCCGGCGCGAGATCGCCTGGAGCCTCGCTTCCGCCGCGATCTATGGCGTGCCGGCGGGGATCGTCGCCTGGGGATGGCAGAATCGCGGCTGGACGCGGATCTACACCGATCCCCATGCTCTTCCGCTCTGGTATTTGCCACTCTCCATCCTGCTCTATCTCGCCGCGCACGACACGTGGTTCTACTGGACGCATCGCTGGATGCACCGGCCGCGGCCGTTCCGGATTGCGCATGCCGTCCACCATGCCAGCCGTCCGCCGACCGCCTGGGCGGCGATGGCATTCCACCCGATCGAGGCGCTGACCGGCGCGGTGGTGATCCCGGCGCTGGTCTTCCTGATCCCGATCCATGTAGCCGCCTTGGGCCTGGTGCTCGCGATCATGACCGTGATGGGCGTGACCAACCATATGGGCTGGGAGATCTTTCCCCGTGTCCTGTGGCGCGGGCCGATCGGGGCGTGGTTGATCACCGCCAGCCATCATCAGCGGCATCATGCCGATTATCGCTGCAATTACGGCCTCTATTTCCGCTTCTGGGATCGCCTGTGCGGCACCGATCGCGGGATCGGCGATTTCGCGGACCCCCGTCGCGGGGAGCGTGCCGGCGCCCGGCCGCCCGATGCGCGCAATAGCGTGGCCTGAACGCAACAGGGCGATCGCCATCGCTGCCGAAACGGCCTGAGGGGCCTTTGATCTCGCCGTCCCGGGCACAAATAGGGTGGCGGAACGTTGCTTTCCCCAAACGTCAGCCGATCGGAGTCATCGTGCGTCTTCTGTTACTTGCCCCCGCCTTGCTTCTCGCTACGCCCGCCATCGCGCAGGATACCGGCAGTCCCGGGCCCAAGGGACCGGAAACGATCGACACCGGCGGCGACCATGTCACGATCGGCGTCGGCGGCGCCTATATGCCCGATTACGAGGGCGCCGATCATTACGGCATCTCGGCGGTGCCGGTGGCGATCGGATCGGTGTCGGGATTCAATTTCCAGCTGATCGGCAATCGTTTCTCGGCCGATCTCATCCCCAACAAGCCCGGGCCAACGTGGGACCTGCAGGCCGGACCGGTCGCGGTGCTCGATCTCAACCGCTCGGTGCTGTCCTATATCGACGACCGCCGCGTCCGCGCGCTCGGCAAACGCGATCGCTCGCTGGAGGTCGGCGGCTATGTCGGGATCGGCAAGACCGGGGTGATCACCAGCCAGTACGACCAGCTCTCGGTCTCGGTCAGCTACAGGAAAGGCGTGATCGGCGATCAGCGCGGCGCGATCTGGTCGCCGACGATCAATTACCTGACCCCGCTCAGCCGCAAGGCGGCGGTCGGGCTGTTCGCCTCGGCCGAACATGCCGACCGCAAATACGGCCAGGCCTATTTCGACGTCTCGGCGGCGGGCAGCGCGGCGAGCGGCCTGCCGCAATTCACCACGCGCGGCGGGTGGAAGAGCTGGACCGCGGGCGGTTTCGTCACCGTCGCGCTGACCGGCGACCTGCTCCACGGCTTCAAACTGGTCGCGGGTGGCAGCTACAAGCGCATGCTCAACGACTTCGCCGACTCGCCCGTCGTGTCGATCGCCGGCAATCGCAACCAGTGGCTGGCGGGCGCGGGGCTGGCGTATACTTTCTAAGTGGTCGGCGTAACGATGCTGCCTTTTCGCAGTTTTTTTGCAAAAACGGGCGAAGCTAAACATCTGAACAATTTGGTTATTTTTCCATAACTGATTTAGGTTAGGTGAAAAATCCAGCCGTCGATGCGTCCGTTGGCATTGTCGTTACGTACCTGCCGCACCGGCGCTCCATGGCGGGGCGGCGGCGCGATGCATTGGGGTATCGCCCGATCTCTACCAGCCCTGCCGTTTTGATTCCGAAGGAGTGTCCGCGACCCCCCACAGAGAGGACGAAACAATGGCAGACGATCTACAGGTGATCGACGTGCTGGACGCTCGCGTGAAACGACGCGAGGAACGGCGCGAATTCTTCAAGACTGCCATCGGAGCCGCTGCGGTCGGCGCCGGGATGCTGGCCGTGGGCCGGCCGGCCTTCGCGCAAGGCGTGACCGATGCCGACGTGCTCAATTTCGCGCTCAATCTGGAATATCTCGAAGCGCAATTCTATTCCTACGCCGCGACCGGCATGGGTCGTCCCGCCAATCTGCTCGACGGCACCGGTACGCAAGGCGGCGTTACCGGGGGCACGAAGGTCAATTTCACCGACCCCGCCGTCTCCGCTTACGCCCAGGAAATCGCCAAGGACGAAGTCGCGCATGTTGCGTTCCTTCGCTCGGCATTGGGATCGGCCAAGGTCGCGCAGCCGGCAATCGATGTCGGCGGGACCGATCCCAACGGGGCGTTCAGCATTGCGGCGCGTGCCGCCGGGTTGGTCGGCCCCGGAGTCGCCTTCAACCCCTATGCCAGCGACGAGAGTTTCCTGCTCGGCGCCTTTATTTTCGAAGATGTCGGCGTGACGGCCTATAAGGGCGCCGCGCCGCTGATCTCCAACAAGACCTATCTCGAGGCGGCCGCCGGTATCCTCGCGGTAGAGGCGTATCATGCGGCGATCGTGCGCTCGACCTTGTACGCCAAGGGTATCGCAACGCCCAGCCTGCGCAGTTCGGCGGATCTGATCTCCAACGCGCGGGACAGCCTGGACGGACCGAGCGACGACGACCAGGGCATTTCACCCGTAGGCGGCCTGGGCGGCACGGGCTCGAACATCGCGCCGCTGGATGCCAATGGCATCGCCTACAGCCGGTCGACCGGCCAGGTCCTCAACATCGTCTACCTTACCAAGAGCGCCGTCTCGATGGGCGGCTTCTTCCCGGCCGGGGTCAACGGCACCATCAAAACCAGCGCCAACAACGCCTGATAGCGAGCGAAAGGAGATTTGCAGTGATCGACCAGACCAAAGCGCTCGCCATCGTCGAGGCGACCGAACTACGCCGCGCCCAGCGCCGGCGCTTCCTGACCATGGCCGGCGGCGGTGCCGCGGCGCTCGGCAGCCTCGCCTTGTTGTCGGCGTGCGGCCATGACCACCACGACGGCTCCTCGTCATCGGGCTCCTTGCCCACGCCGTCCCCATCGCCTTCGCCGACACCCACGCCAACTGCGGTGACCGATGTCGATGTGCTCAACTTCGCGCTCAACCTCGAATATCTGGAGGCGCAATTCTACAGCTATGCCGTGACCGGTGCCGGGCTGCCCGCCAACCAACTCACTGGCAGCGGCGTGCAGGGTGCCGTCACCGGCGGCCGGGCGGTGGCGTTCAAGGACCCGGTAGTGCAGCAATATGCCCGCGAGATCGCGCTGGACGAGGGCGCGCATGTCGCCTTTCTACGCGGCGCGATCAACTCGGCTGGCGGCCAGCCCGTCGCGCAACCCGCGATCAACATCGACGGCGGAATGGCCGGCGCTTTCACTGCAGCGGCGCGGGCGGCCGGCGTCATCGGTCCGGCCGATACGTTCGATCCCTATGCCAGCGACGAGAATTTTCTGCTCGGCGCGTTCATCTTCGAGGATGTGGGCGTAACCGCGTACAAGGGAGCCGCGCCGCTGATCACCAATAAGACGTATCTGGAGGCCGCCGCCGGCATCCTGGCGGCGGAGGCATATCATGCCGGGCTGGTCCGGACGACGCTCTACCGCAAGGGAATCGCCAACCCGGCGCTGATGCTGATCGAGAATGCCGGCAAGATCAGCGATGCGCGCGACAGCCTCGACGGGCCCGACGATCTCGACCAGGGCATCGCGAGCCCAGATGGCGGCGTCACCTCGAACATCGTGCCCGCCGACGCCAACGCCATCGCGTTCGGCCGGAGCACGGGGCAGGTGCTCAACATCGTGTATTTGTCCAAATCGATGCTGTCATCGGGTGGGTTCTTCCCGGCGGGCGTCAACGGCACGCTCCGGATCAGCGCCGCCAGTTGAGCGGCCGGCATCGTTTCTTCCTGCCTGGGCCGCGCGCCGCTCCCCGCGCGCGGCCCTTTCTTTTGTGACCGCAAGCGCCTAGCGTGTCCGCCATCCCCGGGGGACCGCTCTGTCGCGGTTGAGAGGGAGGCCGCAGCCTCCGACCCGCTGAACCTGATCCGGTTGAGACCGGCGGAGGGAGTGGGCGGCTTTCATCCGAAATCCGTGTCCTCGCTCCGATAACGGAGTGAGTTTCGATGGCCGACATCCCAGCGCGTACCGAAATCGGTGTGACCACCGGCCCCATCCGAGGCAGCCGCAAGATCCATGTCGGTCCCTTGAAGGTCGCGATGCGGGAGATCGACCTCGAGCCCGGCTGCGGCGAGCCGCCCCTGCGCGTCTACGACACCTCCGGCCCGTACACCGATCCCAATGCCCGGATCGACATCCCGGCCGGCCTGCCCAACCTCCGCCGCGACTGGATCGAGGCGCGTGGCGACGTCGAGAGCTATGACGCGCGTCATATCAAGCCGGAGGACAACGGCCAGCTCGGTCCCGACCGCTCGGGCGGCGTCGATCCCTTCCCCAATGTCGTGAAGCGCCCGTTGCGCGCCAAGCCCGGCATGAACGTCAGCCAGATGCATTATGCCCGCCGCGGCATCATCACGCCCGAGATGGAATATGTCGCCGAGCGCGAGAATCTCGGCCGTGCCCGGCTCGCCGAATATGTCCGCGACGGCCAGGATTGGGGCGCCGCCATCCCCGATTACGTCACGCCCGAATTCGTCCGCGACGAGGTCGCGCGCGGCCGCGCGATCATCCCCAACAACATCAACCACCCCGAATCCGAACCGATGGCGATCGGCCGCAACTTCCTCGTCAAGATCAACGCCAATATCGGCAATTCGGCGGTCGCCTCCAACGTCGCCAGCGAAGTCGACAAGATGGTCTGGGCGATCCGCTGGGGCGCCGACACGGTCATGGACCTGTCGACCGGCCGCAACATCCACGACACGCGCGAATGGATCATCCGCAACTCGCCCGTGCCGATCGGCACCGTGCCGATCTATCAGGCGCTGGAAAAGGTCGGCGGCATTGCCGAGGACCTGACCTGGGAAATCTTCCGCGACACCCTGATCGAACAGGCCGAGCAGGGCGTCGACTA
>NZ_JBQCCN010000231.1:0-20563 GCF_051962185.1 Sphingomonas sp. | reverse complement strand
ACATCACGCCTCGTCCAGCGCGAACAATTGCTCGACCGACTTGCCGATCGCGGCGGCGAGTTTGAGCGCCAGGATCGTCGAGGGCACGAACACGCCGTTCTCGACCGTGTTGATCGTCTTGCGGCTCACCCCGACGCGATCGGCCAGCTCGGCCTGCGTCCAGCCGAGCCGCGCACGTTCGTCGCGCAAACTGTTGGTCAGCCCGCTGCTCACGGGTTGAGCGCGCGGCGCTCGAGCATGCCGAAGCGGATCAATGCCGCGGCGATGCCGGCGCTCATCAGCACATGGATCGCGTCGCGCCCGCTGACCGGCTCGAACAAGGACAGAATATAGAGCGCGATCGCCGCGATCATCATCGCCAGGAAGCCTATGCGGAATCCCTCGGCGCGATGGATTCGCGCGCTTTCGTCGTTGATCAGCGCGCGGACCTTGGCGCTCCGAAACCAGCCGCCGCCGGTCGCGAACGCCATCAGCAGCACGATCGACAGGACGAGCCAAGCGCTGATCGCGACATGATCGACCAGTCGTGAACCTTCGCCCAGACGCCTGCCGCTGAAATAGCTTCCCTGCTGGGCGATGAAGATCGCCGCCATCGCCGGCATCATCCGCGCGCGACGGTGCACCAGCCGGTCGGCGGTTTCGGCGTCGGTCATCTCGAATTCCCCCTCAAAAATGTAACCTATGCTTCTCATGTAACCTGTGGGTTACATCGATGCAAGGGGCGAAATCGGGGACGAATGGGTTTGCCTCGCGGCCTTGGGCCGCTAGGAGCTTAACCATGACGGCAATCGGCATCGACCAGCCGGTCGAAGGACGCTTCGACGGACGCGAGCATCGATTCCCGGTGCGCGTCTATTTCGAGGACACCGACCTGTCGGGTGTGGTCTATCACGCCAATTACCTGCGCTTCATGGAGCGCGCGCGCTCGGACATGTTGCGCCTTGCCGGGATCGACCAGCGCGCGGCGATGGAGGCGGGCGAGGGGGTCTATGCGGTCAGCGAAATGGCGATCCGCTATCGCCGCCCGGCGAAACTCGACGATGCGCTGACAATTGTCTCGCGATTGACGCAAGTTCGGGCGGCCGCGGTTCACATTCATCAGAGAGTCATGCGCGGGCCGGAATTACTGGCCGAGGCGGAGGTGGTAGCGGCCCTGGTCGCGCCCGACGGTCGTCCGAGACGCCAGCCGGCGGCTTGGACGGCAGCCTATGCGCGGCTGATCAGCAAACCCGAAGAACAAGGGGACTGAAGACGTAATGCACTGGAGTTTCGACCTTTCCGCCGGATCGACCTCGCCGCTCGCGTTGTTGCTGCATGCCGATATCGTCGTCCAGATCGTCATGGCCGGCCTGTTGATCGCGAGCATCTGGACCTGGGCGATCATCTTCGGCTTCGCGACCAAGATCGGCGCGACGCGGCGCAAGATCGACAAATTCGAGAAGGATTTCTGGAAAGCCGAGGATATCGACGCTTTCTACAAGATCCATGGCGACAGCGACCTGCCGGTAGCGCGCGTGTTCGCCGCCGGCGTGTCCGAATGGCGCCGCTCGACCGCCGGCGGCGTGGTCGATCGCGAAGGCATTCGCGAGCGGCTCGCGACCGCGATGGGCTCGGCTGTGGCGGGCGAGGCGGACAAGCTCGCCGACCGGCTCAACATCCTCGCGACCGTCGGGTCGGTGGCGCCGTTCGTCGGGCTGTTCGGCACCGTCTGGGGTATCATGTCGAGCTTCACCGGGATCGCCGCGGCGCAGAACACCAGCCTGGCGGTGGTCGCGCCCGGCATCGCCGAGGCATTGTTCGCCACCGCGATCGGCCTGTTCGCGGCGATCCCGGCGGTCATCGCCTACAACCGCTTCAGCCATGGCGTGAACCGCGTCGAGGCACGGCTGACGCGATTTGCCGACGGCTTTCATACGACGCTGAGCCGCCAGCTGGAGGCGAAGAGGTGAGAGGGGCGACCCTTATGTTCCCCTCCCGCTTGCGGGAGGGGTTAGGGGAGGGCGTGTTTCCTTCCGATGGCCAACATGCCCTCCCCCCAGCCCCCTCCCGCGAGCGGGAGGGGGAGCGCTAATGGCGATGAATCGCCCCTCCACGCGCGCCAAGGGGCGGCGCGCGCCGATGGCGGACATCAATGTCACGCCGCTGGTTGACGTCATGCTGGTGCTGCTGATCATCTTCATGGTCACCGCGCCGCTGATGACCGCGGGCGTGCCGGTCAACCTGCCCGACAGCCGCGCCAAGGCGCTCGATCAGGACCAGAAGCCGGTCGACATCGCGGTCGATCGCGACGGCACGATCCATATCGGCGCCGACGCCGTAACGCTCGATCAATTGCCCGACCGCCTGAGTGTGATCGCCGGCGAGCGCCGCCAGGGCGACAAACCGCCGCAAGTGTTCCTGCGCGCCGACCGCGCGCTCGATTACGGCCGCGTGATGGAAGTGATGGGCGAATTGAACCGCGCCGGGCTCAACCGCGTCGCGCTCGTGTCCAACGCCAAGGAGCGCCGATGAGCGGCATTGCCGCCACGCCGATCCTGCGTTCCATTCCCCGCGAACGCAGCGATCGCGTGTGGATCGCGGTCGGCGTTTCGCTGCTCGCGCATATCCTGCTGTTCACGATCCTGTCGCTGCTGCCGCCCTCGTCCCCACCGCCGCCGGTCACGCCGATGGACGTGACGATCGCCGACGATGTCGGGCTGAAGACCGGCGCGCCCAACACGACGATCGACCCGGCCGAGAGCAAGGCGCCCGATATCGGCAAGCCCGAGGATTCGGCCCCGCCCGCGCCGGCCGAGGAGAAAGCCGAACCGGCGCCGCCCAAACCGCAGCCCGAAGCGGCGCCGCCGCCCAAACCGGCGCCTGTCGCCAAGCCCGAGCCCAAGAGGCCGGCACCGCCCGCGCCAAAGGCCGCTCCCAAGACACCGGCCAGGCCTGCGGCGGCCGCCCCCACCAAGCCCGCGGTCAAGCCGGGCAAGGGCACCGGCAGCACCGCCAATGCGAGCAAGCCGAAACCGCGCGGGCTCAACTTCGGATCTCATTATTTCGACGGCGCGGCGAACAAGCCGAGCCCTGCGACGGGCACCGCGCCGAAATCGAAGACGATGAGCCGGCAGGCGATGATGGACATCGGCCAGAAGATCAAACAGCAGGTCCAGCCCTGCGCCAATCGCCAGGTCAAACCAGGTCCCGGCGCCGAGCGCATCCAGGTCGCGGTGCGGCTGAAGATCAATCGTGACGGCACCCTCGCCGGGCGCCCGACCGTGGGCGAAGTCACCGGGGTCGACGACGAGAATTCGCGCTACGTCCAACGCGTCAAGGACAGCGCGATCGCGACGTTCATGGGCTGCCAGCCGCTGCGTGGTTTGCCCGCCGATTTGTACGACGTCCCCAATGGCTGGAGCGACTTCACGCTCCGCTACAAGCTTCCGGGATAAGCGGATGCCGATGCTCGCTCCGCCCGCTTTTATGGCACTCGCTGATGCCGATGGTGAGCAGCGTCGCGGCGCGCCCTTGCCGAAGAAGCCGATGGCGATGTCGGGGATGGACCAGACTGCCGTCGACAAAAGAATTTCTGAGCAGATTCGGCCGTGCATCGCCCGGCAAGCATCTCCGGGACCGGGAGCGGAGCGCATTCGTGTGCTGGTGGATATCGAATTGACCCGCGACGGGCGCTTGATGTCGGTGCCTAAATCTTTCCTTGTCGATGGCGTCGATGCGAGCAATGCCCGCTACCGGCCGGTGGTCGAAAAATACGCGATCGAGGCCATCACCGCCTGTGCGCCGATCCCCGACTTGCCGCCGCAATTCTACAACAGCCCTGGTGGCTGGCGACACTCGCTGGTCCGCTACAGCCTTTCGGCCGTCATATCGAAAGGGACGCTATCGCGGTCGTTTCGGGCGATGACCGAAAGCGAAACCATCGATGTCGCGCAGAAAATTCGTGTGCGTTTGCAACCATGCCTCAACCGCCGGGTCAGTCCCGACGCTAGCGCCGATCCCATCCGCGTCGTTGCACGGGTCAGATTCAACCGCGATGGATCGCTGGCGGCGTCACCGACCATCATGCGGCGCGACGGCGTGACGGCGGCCAATGCACGTTACGTATCGGCGATTGATGAAAGCCTGACGGCCGCCATTGTCGAATGCGCGCCTTTTTCGGATTTGCCGCCCGACCTGTATGATGTCCGAAATGGCTGGAGCGATATCCGGCTGCGGATGAAGCTCCCAGGAAAAGAGAGATGATGACCAAAGGCCTTCCGCTGATCGCGCTGATGATGGCGCTGGCGCCAGCCGCCAATGCCCAGACCACCCCGCCCGCACCCGCGCCGACTCCCGCACCCGCGCCGGGCGCGACGCCCGCGCCCGGCCAGGCCGGCGGCCTCGTCGTCGACGTCGAGGGTGGAATCTCGGCGCCGATGGGGATCGCAATTCCCGCGATGCCGACGCCCGAGGCGGTGTCGACCGCGGCGGGGACGACCGACCAGCTCGGTCGCCAATTGTCGGAAGTCATTACCAACGACCTCAAGAATTCCGGCCTGTTCAAGCCGCTGCCCGCGGGCCAGTTGATCCCGGTGCCGTTCGCGCAGGCGACCGCGCCCGATTTCGCGGGATGGAGTTCGCGCGGCGCTACCGCGCTGGTCCAGGGCTATATCCGCGCTAACGGCAACGGCACGGTGACGGTCGGTTGCTACCTGTACGATACCGCGGCGCAGCGCGAACTGGCGCGCCAGGGCTATGTGCTGACGATCGGCGAATGGCGCCGCGCCGCGCACAAATGCGCCGACATGGTCTATACCCGGCTGACCGGCGAAGGCCCCTATTTCGACAGCCGCGTGGTCTATGTGTCGGAAACCGGGCCCAAGGCGCGGCGCATCAAGCGGCTCGCCATCATGGACCAGGATGGGTTCAACGGCCGCTTCCTGACCAACGGTCAGACGATCGTGCTGACGCCGCAATTGTCGCCCGATCAGAAGCGCGTCGCCTATTTGTCGTACCTCGATAAGAAGCCGACCATCTATGTGATGGACATCGCCACCGGGCGGCAGCGGCGACTGGTCGACAATGTCAGCCTGGCGCTGGCGCCGCGCTGGTCGCCCGACGGGCGCTGGATCCTCTATTCGATGTCGCAGGCCGGTAATACCGACCTCTACAAGATCCCGTCGGACGGCGGCCAGTCGCAACGGCTGACGACCGCGCCGGGCATCGACACCGGCGGTAGCTGGTCGCCCGACGGGCGCCGCATCGTGTTCGAAAGCGACCGTTCGGGCTCGCAGCAACTCTATGTCATGAACGCCGACGGATCGGGCCAGAACCGGATCAGCTTCGGTTCGGGCAAATATGCGACCCCGGCATGGAGCCCGCGCGGCGACCTGATCGCCTTCACCAAGATCGGTGGCGGCTTCCATGTCGGGATCATGTCGCCGTCGGGCGGCGGCGAGAAGATCCTGACCGACGGCTGGCAGGACGAGGCGCCGAGCTGGGCGCCCAACGGCCGCGTCATCATGTTCTTCCGTTCGACCCAGGGCGGCACCGGCGTCGCCGATCTGTGGTCGGTCGACCTGACCGGGGTCAACGAGCGCCGCCTGCCGACGCCGTTCGACGGATCGGATCCGAGCTGGGGCCCCATTCGCAAGGACTGAGAATTCGGAATCGGACCGAAACAGGGCCCCCAAGCATTTACCAGCCAAAAGTTAGGGAGAACCAACAATGGCACGCACCACCACCAAGCTGATCCTTCTCGCGGCACTCGTCGCAACCGCGGGGTGCGCCAGCAAGCGTCCCAAGGTCTTGCCGCCCTCGGCCGGGCCGGCGCCGTCGGGCTCGGTCGACAACGGCAATGCGGGGTCGATCGTCCCCGGCTCGGCGGAGGATTTCAAGCGCTCGGTGATGAGCGACACGATCCACTTCGCGCTCGATCAATATGATATCGACGCGACCTCGCGCTCGATCCTCGACAGCCAGGCGCAATGGCTTATGAAATGGCCCGACCGCCGGATCACGATCGAGGGCCATGCCGACGAACGCGGCACCCGCGAATACAATCTCGCGCTGGGCGATCGCCGCGCCAATGCCGCCAAGAACTACCTCGCCGCGCGCGGTGTCGATGCCGGACGGATCAACACGATCAGCTACGGCAAGGAACGCCCGATCGCGCTCGGCTCGGACGAGGCGAGCTGGGCCCAGAACCGCCGCGCGGTGACGGTCGTGCTGCAGTAAGGGATAGCGCCGAGGAAAAGCAGGAGGCCGCCGGGGCAAACCGGCGGCCTTTTGTTTTGCCTGACGCCCGCCCTCGCGTTGGCCGTCACCCCGGACTCGTTCCGGGGTCCAAGCCTCCACAATGGACTCCGACCGTTGTTGCTCGTTGGATGCGGAACAAGTCCGGAATGACGATCCGGCGTGGGATCACTGTGCCCCTTGCGACTCACCCGAAACCGATATAAATGTGATATCAGTTTTAACGGAGGGTCCCATGGCTACTCAGGCCTCGGATGCAAGTGTGAACGGTGCTGCACTGACTCTGTCGCGGGAGCGGTCGGCAGCGACGTCGAGCGGTTATCTGATGCTGCTCGTGCTGCTGATCGCGCTCGCCGCGGCGATTTTCGGCGGGACGTTGGTCAAGGCCGATCCCGGGCTCGGCGGGATGCTGATCGTCGGCGGGATCATCGTCTTCGTGTTCGTGCTGTGCGGTTTCTACATGCTGCAGCCCAACCAGGCGGTCGCGATCACCTTGTTCGGCAGCTATCAGGGCACCGATCGCCGAACCGGCCTGCGCTGGCTATTGCCGTGGCTCGGGCGGCGCAAGATCTCGGTCCGCGCCAACAACATCATTTCGGACAAGATCAAGGTCAACGACCTGCGCGGCAACCCGATCGAGATCGCCGCGCAAGTGGTGTGGCGCGTGACCGACACCGCCCAGGCGCTGTTCGACGTCAACGACTACAAAGCGTTCGTCATGGTGCAGATCGAGGCGGCGGTGCGGACGATCGGGTCGCGCTATCCCTATGACGATTTCTCGCACCAGGAAGTGACCTTGCGCGGCAATCATGACCAGGTCGGGGTCGAGCTTCGCCAGGAACTGATCGCGCGCCTGTCGATGGCCGGGATCACGGTCGACGAATGCGGCTTCACCCATCTCGCTTATGCGCAGGAGATTGCCGGCGCGATGCTTCGCCGGCAGCAGGCGCAGGCGGTCGTCGCGGCGCGCCAGACGCTGGTCGAAGGCGCGGTCGGCATGGTCGAGATGGCGCTCGACGAACTCAGCAAGAAGGGTGTGGTCGAACTCGACGACGAGCGCCGCGCGGCGATGGTGTCGAACCTGATGGTCGTGCTGTGCGGCGAGCGCGATACCCAGCCGGTCGTCAACACGGGCACGCTGTACCAGTAAGGGCGGCACGATGGGCGCTCCTCCCAAAAAGGCGTTTCCGTTGCGCCTCGATCCCGCGCTCTACGCGGCGGTCGAGCGCGCGGCGGCGAGCGATCTGAGGAGCGTCAATGCCGAGGTCGAATGTTTGTTGCGCGAGGCGCTCGCGCGGCGCGGCGTCAAGCTGGCCGATCCGGTCCGCGCCAAGCGCGGCCGGCCGCCGAAGCAAGGAGACGAGGAATGATCGGTTTCATGACCAGCCGCGCGCGGCTGCCTATCCTGATCGCGCTGTCGGCGCTGATCTTGGTGGTTGGTATCGCGATGGCGCTGCGATGAGCGACGACGATTGGTTCGCGCCGAAACGGTTCGGCTATGGCGCCGGGCTGCCGATCGCGTGGCAGGGTTGGGCGGTCGTCGTCCTCTATTCGATTGCGGTGATCGTCGCGGCCGCGACCTTGATGCCGCAGCATCCCGGGATCGCGATCGGTGTCATCGTGCCGCTGACCGCCGCATTCCTGCTGATCTGCGCCCAGCACACCAGGGGCGGCTGGAAATGGCGCTGGAAGGGAGAGGAATGACATGCTCCGTAACATCGTTCTCGCCGCGGCGTTGCTCGTGACGACCGCCGCCGCGCCGGCCGGCGTCGACGTCACCGTGCCGGGCCCGCAAGGCGCGCTGGCCGGCACGCTGATCGATCCGGGCAAGGAGGCGCCGGTGGTGCTGATCATTCCCGGCTCGGGGCCGACCGACCGCAACGGCGACAATCCGCTGGGCGTGAAGGGCGGGGTGTATCGCCAGCTCGCCGAGGCGCTCGCCGCGAAAGGCGTGGCGACGCTGCGGATCGACAAGCGCGGCATGTTCGGCAGCAAGGCGGCGATCGCCGACGGCAATGACGTGACGATCGGCGCCTATGCCGCCGACGCGCATGCCTGGGTAGACATGCTGCGCAAGCGGAGCGGGCGGCCGTGTGTGTGGATCCTCGGGCATAGCGAAGGCGCGCTGGTCGCGCTGCAGGCGGCGCAGGACCCGAAAGGGATTTGCGGGCTGATTCTGGTGTCGGGGGCAGGCCGTCCACTCGGCGAAGTGATCCGCGCCCAGCTCCGCGCCAATCCGGCCAACGCGCCGCTCTTGCCGCAGGGCGAAGCGGCGATCGACCAGCTCGAGGCCGGCAAGCGCGTCCCCGCGGCGAGCCTGCCCGCGCCGCTCCAGCCGCTCTTCAACGATCGCGTCCAGGGCTATCTGATCGACATGTTCGCCCATGACCCGGCCAAGCTGATCGCCGCGGTCAAGCTGCCCGTGCTGATCGTCCAGGGCGACAAGGACATCCAGGTCGCGGTCGCCGATGCCGAATTGCTCAAGCGGGCGCAGCCGGCGGCGACGCTCAAGCTGGTGCCGGGAATCAATCACGTATTGAAGCCGGTGGCGAGCGACGACCGCGCCGCGAACGTCGCGACCTATGGCAATGCCGACCTGCCGATCTCGCCCGAAGTCCCCGACACGATCGCGGCGTTCGTCAGGAAATAGCGCGGCTCAGCCCAGCGCCTCGTCGAGCAATTTGGCCAGCCTCAGCCCGCCGCGCTCTACCTCGAGCCGGACGGTCGGCACCAGCGACGCGATCGTCGCATTGTCGAGTTTGACCCGGGTCGGCGTCTGGCCGCAGGGATCGCCACCGATCGCGGTCTTGTAGGTCACGTCGCGCGCGACCGCCCAGCTCTCGCGGCTCCAGTCGGTGACATTGCCCGCGGCGACCCGCCGGCGCTCGGCGAGCGAGTAGCGATGGACCAGGCTCGGCCCGGTCGAGATCGCGCGCTCGGCGAGATAGCCGTCCCAGATCGAATGCAAGTTGAGGCGGCTGGCGGCATAGGTGCCATAGACCGCTTTGACGTCGTTGCCGCCCTTGTCGCCCTTTTCCCCGGCATGGAGCGGCTGGTGGAGGTCGCCGACGAAGTGGATCAGGAAGACGAGCGCCTCGACCCGCTGCTTGGTCGGGGTATGGCGGTTCTTGAGCAGTTTGACGTCGCGCTCGATCTGGGCCGAGACGCAATTGCCATCCTTGCACACGCTATCGACATCGAACGGCGAGCAGATGTTGACGTCCTGGAAATGCCAGGCGTTGGTGTAGCCGAACTTCTGTTTGCCATTCTCGTCCTTGATGCCCTTGATGCAATCGGCCCAGACCGCGGCATCGTCGAGCGTACCGGCCTTGCATTGCGGCGTGCCGAGCAATTTCTCCTGGCGCAGCAGCCGCTTGATCTCGGCGCGGGCGCGCGGCGTGATGTTGGCCCAGGCGATCTCGGCGACGGTCTGGTGGCCATATTCCCAATAGGCCTGGGATGGCGAGGCGACGAGCAGCGCGGCAAGCGCGGCGGCGAGGGGGAGGAGGCGCTTCATGGGCGGCGGTCTTAGGCCGCCCCTGCGACGGTTCCAACCGTTTTGGAACGGGTGCTTGCCTCTTGCCCACCGGCGCCCCGGCCTTGTGCCGGGGGCCACTCCTCGACAACCGAGATGCCGTATGGTTGCGCGGTGGATACCGGGACAAGCCGGCATGACGATTAGAAGAGCCTCGCCCAGGCCAGGGTCGCGAACTCGCACAGCAACGGCCGCGTATCGCGCGGGTCGATGATGTCCTCGATCCCGAAACGTTCGGCGGTGCGGAATGGCGAGCGGACACGGTTGAGGCGCTCGCGGATCGCCGCCAAATGAGCCTCTGGATCGTCCGCCGCTTCGATCTCCGCCTTGTAAGCGACCTCGACCCCGCCCTCGATCGGCAGCGAGCCCCAGTCGCCCGACGGCCAGGCGAAACGATATTGGAAGCGCTCGGCATTGCTCATCGCGCTGCCCGCGATGCCATAGGCGCGGCGAATGACGACGCTCGCCAGCGGGACGGTGGCGCGATAGACCGCGTTCATCGCATTGACGCCGTAGCGAATCGTGCCCGCGACCTCGGCGTCGCGGCCGATCATGAAGCCGGGATTGTCGACCAGATGGACGATCGGCAGGCGGAACTGGTCTGCGAGGCGGACGAAGCGCTCGACCTTTTCGCTGGTCTTGGCGTCCCACGATCCGCCGAGGAAGCTCGGGTCGCTCGCCAGCATTGCGACCGGCCAGCCGTCGAGCCGGGCGAAGGCGGTGATCGCCGCGCGGCCCCAGCGCGCGCCCATTTCGAACACGCTCCCCTTGTCGCACAGCGCGTCGAGGATGCGGCGCATGGAATAAACCTGCTTCGCCTCGCGCGGCACGATCGAGAGCAATGCTTCGTCGCGGCGGTTCGTTGGATCGCTCGGAACGAGGCGCGGGGCCGGCTTGCCGGTAGCGGGCGGAAGATAGGACAGGAACCGGCGAGCGGCGGCGAAAGCCTCGGTCTCGCTCGCCACTTCGTCATCGACCACGCCGTTGCGGGCATGGATGTCGCTGCCGCCCAGTTCTTCCTTGTCGGAATTATCGCCGATCGCGGCGGCGACCGCGGGACCGGCGGCGAAGAGCTGCGACAGGCCCTTCACCATCACCGAATAATGGCTGGCGACGACCCGCGCCGCGCCGAGCCCGGCGGTCGGCCCCAGCGCCAGCGCGACGACCGGGACCGCGTCGAGATTGGCGACGACATGGTCCCAGCCGGGAACCGCCGGGACATAGGTGGCGCCGACCATTTCGAGCGTCTTGACCGACCCGCCGCCGCCGGTGCCGTCGATCATTCGGATCAACGGGATCCCGAGCTCGTGCGCCATCGCCTCGGCCTGAACGACCTTGCGGAAGATCGCTGCATCGGCCGCGCCGCCGCGCACGGTGAAATCGTCGGCGGTGGCGACCACCGGGCGGCCGTCGATGTCGGCGCGGCCGAAGATGAAATTGGCGGGCGCGAGGTCGGTCAGCTCGCCGCTCTCGTCATAGGAGCCGCGGCCGGCGATCTTGCCGATCTCGCGGAAGCTGCCGGGATCGACCAGCCCGGCAATTCGCTGGCGGGCGTCGAGCTTGCCGCGATTGTGCTGGCGGGCGACCTTCTCGCTGCCGCCCATTTGCTCGGCGAGCTTGCGGCGATGCGCGAGCTCCTCGACCTCGCGCTCCCAGCTCATCCCTCGTCCTCGTAGAGCGCGACCTTGCGGCTTCCGTCGGACGCGGCGCGGCCGCGATACATGCTCGACGTGGTGAAGCTCCACGCCATCGCGCCGTCGGGCGCGGTGACGATTACCCCGCCGGTGCCGCCGAGCGTCTGGACCTCGGCCATCACAATGTCCGCCGCCTGTTGCAGGCTTTCGCCGAGGAAGCGGACGCGGGCGTTGATCTGGAAGGCGACGCTTTCGCGGATGAAGAATTCGCCCGCCCCGGTGCAGGACACCGCAGCGCCGCGATCGTCGGCATAGGTGCCGGCGCCGATCAGGGGCGAATCGCCGATCCGGCCCCAGCGCTTGCCGGTGACCCCGCCGGTCGAGGTCGCCGCGGCGCTATGCCCGTGCTGGTCGACCGCTACCGCGCCGA
The DNA here is from genome assembly GCF_051962185.1 of Sphingomonas sp. GTDB lineage: Bacteria > Pseudomonadota > Alphaproteobacteria > Sphingomonadales > Sphingomonadaceae > Sphingomonas. The sequence continues at coordinate 8,730 of NZ_JBQCCN010000231.1, read as the reverse complement.
CCGTGCCGTATTTCATGTCGACGTCGAACTTGCCGCCGTTCGACAGCAATTCGTCGAGTTGGCGGCGGCGTTCGGGCGTCGCGAACCATTCGGGGTCGGCCTGTTCGAGGCCATGTTCCAGGCTGAACGCGTCGGCGCCCTCGCGGCCGAGCAGAACGTGCGCGCTCTCGTCCATCACCGCGCGCGCCAGCGTCACGGGGTTCTTCGTGCGTGTGACGCCGGCGATCGACCCGGCGCGAAGCGTCGACCCTTCCATGATCGCGGCGTCGAGTTCGTTGGTGCCTTCATAGGTGAAGACCGAGCCGCGGCCGGCGTTGAAATGCGGATCGTCCTCGAGCACCCGCACTGCCGCCTCGACCGCGTCGACCGCGGCGCCGCCGGCCGAGAGGATCCCACCACCGGCATCGAGCGCGGCGTTCAGCGCTGCGCGCAGGCCGGTATCGGTGTCAGGCCGGGTCTGGCTGCGCGCGATCGCGCCGGCGCCACCATGGATCACCAGCGACCACGGATTGGGGCTTGTCGTCATGGCCGCGAGCGGTAGCCTTGGCGGGCCGCCGCCGCAATCCGATCAACGGCCTGAGCCAATTCACCCGGCGGCCGACCAGGTAGAAGGCCCAGCATCCCGCGACCGTCGCCGGCACCAGGATCAGGAACTCGCCGAGCGCGCCGATGCCGAGTGGCCGCAGCCAATATTCGACCACGACGATGATCGTCTGGTGGATCAGATAGAACGGGAATACCGCCTCGGTCAGCGTCGGGCGCCAGGCGCCGTCGCGGTTCCAGAAACGCTCGGCGATCCCGACCAGCGCGGCGACCGCTGCCCAGCATTCGATCTGGTGCGCGACCAGCATCTGATTGCCGAGCCATTGCGGCGGCGTCAGGCTGCCGGGATAGGCGATTTCCACGCCCGCCCCGAACGCATAGCTCAGCACTGCGAGCGCGGCGGCGGGCTTCCACCAGCGCACGAACGACGCCAGCACGCGCGGCGAGCGCGCCAGGCCGAAACCGAACAGGAAGGCCGGGAAATAGGCGAGGTGCGCGACGCCGTCGTTGATCAGGTCCTGGCTGTCGGTCCAGCGGTGGAAGAAGACGACCTGGCTCAGGATCAGATAGACGATGGGCACCACCAACGCCCGCCAGCCGCCGAACGCGGTGTCGAACCATGCCTGGAGCCGCTGCGGCCGCGGGACCAGCAGGAGCAGGGACAGGGCCGCCGTATAGGTCCACAGATAGCCGACGAACCAGAGGTGGTTCCAGGTCGGCAGGAACACGCCGTTCACGTCGTCGAAGCGGAAATAATCGCTGGTCAGGAACGTGCCGAAATCCGCCGTATAACCGTGTTGCGTGACCAGCTCGACCCAGCTCTGCGGCGGCACCATCACCAGAATGCCGAACGCGAGCGGAATGAGCAGGCGGGTCGTCCGGCTCGACATGAATTTCGCGACGCTGGCCGACTTGGCGAGCAAGGCGCGACTGGCATAGCCCGACACCACGAACAACAGGGTCAGCCGCCACGGATTGGTGATCATCATCAACACCGACAGCCACTCGACCGGCTCGGCGGTCTTCACATGGAAGCCCCAGGGCGTGAACACCATCGCCGTGTGGTAAAGGATCAGCAGGGCGAACGCGCCGACGCGCAGCCAGTCCATGCCGTAATGTCGTGCCATGAGGGTCCATGTAGCGATTGAGGGCGCGATGACTACCCATCGCGCCCCCAGTAGTTCCCCGTAGCGGGTGGAAAGCGCCTAAGCGACGTCGGGCCGAGCGCGCACTCCCTCGATCCATTCGCTCGACAGCACGGGCTTCACGGCTTTGCCGCGCGCCTTGAGGCCGATCAGCGGGCGCAGCAGGTCGATCTCGCGTCCGATCAGGTAGAAGCCCCAGCACCCCGCGATCGTCGCCGGCACCAGGATCGCGAACTCGCCCGCAGCGCCGATACCCAGCGGCTTCACCCAGAATTCGACCAGCACGATCACCGTCTGGTGAATGATGTAGAAGGGGAAGGTCGCCTCGGCGAGCGTCGCGCGCCAGCGATGGTCGCTGTTGAGGAACCGCTCCGCCACCCCGATCAGCGCCGCGATCGCGACCCAGGTGTCGATCTCGCGCGCCAGGCGGAAGACGATCGTGACGTGGTGGGTCGGGAAGCTGAAATCGGGATAGGCGATCAGCAGCCCGGCCATCACCGCGTAACAGCCGATCGCCGTCGCTGCCGACGCCGCCCACCAGCGGGCCAGCCCATCCTTCACCGCGCGCGATCCGGCCAGGCCGAAGCCGAACAGGAAGGCGGGGAGATATTGCAAATGCGCGGGCCCGTCGTGGAACAGGTCGTGCGTTTCGTCCTGGTGCGGGAAGAGCCAGAATTGGGTGACGAGCAGAAATATCACCGGCAGCACCACCGCGCGGCCGCCGCCGAACAGCCGGTCGAACACCGCCTGCATCCGGGACGCGGCGGGTATCGGCATCATCAGCGCCAGGACCAGCGTGTAGACCCAGAGATAGGCAACGAACCACAGATGGTTCCAGGTCGGCATGACGATGCCGTCGAGCTTGCCGAAACGGAAATAGTCATGGCTCAGGAACCAGAGATAGGACTGGCCGTAGCCATGCTGCCCGACCAGCTGGACCCAGGTCTGCGGCGGGACGACCACTGCCATGCCGAAGACCAGAGGAATCAGCAGCCGCGTCGAACGGTTGCCGAGAAAGCCGCGGATTCCCGCCGATTTCGACAGCAAGGCGCGGCTCGCATAGCCCGACACGACGAACAGCAGGGTCAGCCGCCAGGGATTGGTCAGCAGCATCGGGATCTCGACCCAGGCCATCGGCTGGGCGGTCTTGATGTGAAAATCCCAGGGCACGAACACCATGCCGATATGGTAGAAGATCAAGAGCGCGAAGGCGCCGATCCTCAGCCAGTCCATTCCGTAATGCCGTTCCATCATTCGCCTCCTCGATTGGATTGCGGTGACGGCTAGTCGGCGCCTGTCCGGGCCGGTATCGAAGAGGGCTGGACAGCGGCTTCACGGGGACGATCGAACTAGTGGCTGGGACGAGCGGCGGGTGGCGCGGGATGAACGGGACGCAGCGCAAGCTGGCGTTCGGGCTCGCCGCCGGTTTCCTCGTCATCGTCGCCGTCATCATGATCGCCAATGCCGAATCGTCGCTCAGCGACCTGCGCGCCAACGGGCATTTCCTGCGCGCCGACCTGGTGTGGTCGTGGGAATGCACCAGCATGATCGCGTGGTTCACGATCTGGCCGGTGATCTGGCTGGCGGTGAAGTACATCCGTCCGCCGCGGTTTCCCTGGGTCGCGGTCGGCATCGCCCTGGTGATCGGCAGCGCGATCGCCTCGGCCTGGCACGTGCTGCTGATGATCTGGCTGCGGCATCTCTATTATTCGGCGACGGGCGCCGGCATCTATCAGTTCTTCGACGGGATCGAGAACAAGCCGCTCTACGAATATCGCAAGGACATCGGCTCCTATCTGCAGTTCGTCGGCCTGTTCGCGCTGGCGCAATGGCTGATCGCGCGGGCGGGGACGGTGCCGGTCGCCGAGGCCGGCGCGGCAAAGACGCTCGCGGTGGGCGACGGGGCGGTCACGCATCACGTGCCGATCGACGAGATCGAGTCGGTCGCTTCGGCCGGCAATTATGTCGAGATCGCCTGGGGGCCGCGCGCCTTGCTCCATCGCGCCACGCTGGCGGCGGTCGAAGCGGAGCTCGGCGACGCGTTCCTGCGCATCCATCGCGGGCGGCTGGTGCGGCGCGCGGCGATCCGCCGGATCGAGACCGACAAATCGGGCGACTTCACCGTCGAGCTGGCGTCGGGGGCAAGTCTACGTGGAAGCCGGCGCTACCGCCCGGCGGACTGAGCGGGGGTTCAACCCGATCAGCGGCCTCAGCCAATCGACCTCCCGCCCGATCAGATAGAAGGCGATGGCGAACGAGAAAGTGCCCGACAGGATCAGCGCGAATTCGGCGAAAGGATTGAGGTGCCACGGCAGTGTGAACCAGGCGATCAGGATGATCGCCGGGTGATGCGCGAGGTACAGCGGGAACACCGCCTCCGACAGCGTGGCCCGCCATGGATGGTCGCGGTTGAGAAAGCGCGTCGCCAGGTGGAACAGCACGAGCATCATGCTCCACGCCATCGCCAGCCGTGCGGCGCGGTCGATCGCCATGATCGCGTGAGGCGGCACTAAATGGCCTTCGTAATAACGTTCGATCGCGACGACCACGGCGCCGGCGGCCAGCGCGATCGCCGCCGCCCGCCATTGCAGTCTGGCGATGCTCGGCCACAATTCGCTCTCTCCGCCCAACGCGAAGCCAAAGGCGAAGATGGGGAAATAGGCGAGGTGCGCGTTCCAGTCGGTGAACAGGCCCTGTTTCTCGGGAAAGACGAACATCACCGACAATTTGAGCAGGACCAGTGCGGCGATCGGCATCCAGAGCAAGCGTGTGCCGCGCCCCAACCAGTCACCCGCGCGCGTCAGGCGCTCCGGGCTCCAGCCGGGCATGATCAGCAAACCGGCGAGCGCGATCGTATAGGCCCAGAGATAGACGACGAACCACAGATGCTCCCAGCTCGGGAAGGCGTGGCCATAGACCGGCCGCAGGCTCCAATAGTCGGTCAGCCAGTAATGCGGCAGGCTGCCGGGATAGCCGAGTTCGCGCACGCGGATCCACATTTCGGGCGGGATCAGCACGACCATCGCGAACGCCCAGGGGATCAGCAGCCGGCGATTGCGCGACTTGGTGAAAGCGGCGACGTCGCCCGACTTGGCGAGCAGCTTGCGGCTGGCATAGCCCGACACCGCGAACAGCAGCGGTAGCCGCCACGGCGTCAGCAACGCCATCGGCGCGGTCAGCTCGGGATAAGTGACGGGCGATTTGACCACCCAGTCCCAGGTCGAAAAGACCATCGCGACGTGGTACACGATCAGCAGTCCGAACGCGCCGATGCGAAGCCAGTCCAGGCCATAATGTCGTTGCTGGGAGGTCATCGCGCCGTTCGTGTTCGAGTTGCGAGGACAATAACGGCTCGGCCCTGACCAAAAGGTTATCGCGCATGAAACCCGGCTTGCTCAAAATGACCGTAATTTGCGCACTTCTGACGGGGATTCTGACGCTGCCGGCGGACGGCCAGATCCTGAGCGCGCTCAAGATCATGCGAAACAACCAGCCGCCCAAGACCGCGTTCGACCCGCGCCACGTACCGCCCGCGCCCGACTACGCGCTCGACCGCAATTGGGCGGCACTGCCGACGAAACGCGACATGGCCGACGAAACGCCGCCCGACGTCGCGGCGATCGAACAGCGCAACGCCCCGGTCGACGTGTTCTTCGTCTATCCGACCGTGTTGATGAGCCGGGAAGTGTGGAACGCCGACGTCCGCGACGCGGCGCTCAACCGCCAGATCGAGGAATCGACGCTGCGGAACCAAGCCAGCGTGTTCAATGGCTGCTGCGCGATCTACGCGCCGCGCTATCGCCAAATGACGCTGGGCGGTTACGTCAAATGGTCGGACAACAGCGTCAAGGCGAGCGACCTCGCCTATTCGGACGTCGCCCGCGCGTTTCGCCAGTTCCTGACCTGGAACAAGGGTCGGCCGTTCATCCTTGCCGGGCACAGCCAAGGATCGCGGCTGCTTCGCTTGCTGATCGAGCGCGAGATCGACGGCAAGCCGATCGCGCGGCGGATGGTCGCGGCCTATCTGGTCGGGCATTGGGTCGAGGCGGACTGGTTCAAGCGATCGAAGGACGTCCGCCCTTGCATGGCCGCCAACGACACCGGCTGCGTTCTGACCTGGTCGACCTATGCGCAGGGCCGCGACGGCAGCGCGCAACGACGGACGCTCGGGATGAGTTCGAAATACACGCCCGAAACGATGCGGCGGCCCTATGTCGGGATCAATCCGTTGAGCTGGACCACCGATGGGGCGGTTGCGCCGGCCTCGGCCAATCTCGGGGCGTGGATGCATGGCAGCGGTGCCGCGGCAAACCCGATCCAGCCGGGACTGGTCTCCGCACGATACAAGGACGGGGCGGTTTATGTCTCGCCGCCGGGCAAGGCCTATACCGACCTGATGATCCCGTTCGGCAACTTCCACAATGTCGACTACAATCTGTTCTACATGAACGTCCGCGCCAATGTGCAGACCCGCATCGACGCCTTCTGGAAGCGATAGCACAACGCGGCTATATGGCGGGCAATCCTAGAGGAAGTTGAATGTCAGTCCGTCCCTGGCGCGATATCACGCGCCGCAAGAGCCGCCAGATCATGGTCGGCAACGTCCCCGTCGGCGGCGATGCGCCCGTCACGGTCCAGACCATGACCAACACACCGACCAGCGACGCCAGGGCGACGATCGACCAGATTCGCCGCTGCGAGGAGGCCGGTGTCGATATCATTCGCGTGTCGTGTCCCGACGTCGACTCGACCGCGGCGCTCAAGCAGATCGTTCGCGCCGCGCGCGTGCCGATCGTCGCCGACATCCATTTCCACTACAAGCGCGCGCTCGAGGCTGCTGATGCGGGCGCCGCGTGCCTGCGCATCAATCCCGGCAATATCGGCTCGGCCGAGCGGGTGAATGAAGTGGTCGCGGCGGCCAAGGCAAACGGCTGCGCGATCCGCATCGGGGTCAATGCCGGCAGCCTCGAGAAGGACCTGCTCGAGAAATACGGCGAGCCGTGCCCGGACGCCTTGGTCGAGAGCGCGCTCGACCACATCAAGTTGCTCCAGGACCGCGACTTCCACGAATTCAAGGTCGCGGTGAAGGCAAGCGACCTGTTCCTCGCGGTCGCGGCTTACCAGCAGCTGGCGGAAGTGGTCGATTGCCCGCTCCATCTCGGCATCACCGAGGCCGGCGGGTTCGTCGGCGGGACCGTCAAGTCGTCGATCGGGATCGGCAGCCTCTTGTGGTACGGGATCGGTGACACGATCCGCGTCTCGCTCTCGGCCGAGCCCGAGGACGAAGTGCGCGTCGGGTTCGAGATCCTGAAGGCGCTCGGTATCCGCAATCGCGGCGTCCGCGTCGTGTCGTGCCCGAGCTGCGCGCGCCAGGGCTTCGACGTCATCCGCACCGTCCAGGCGCTCGAGGACCGGCTCCAGCATATCCGCACGCCGATGTCGCTGTCGGTGCTCGGCTGCGTGGTCAACGGGCCGGGCGAAGCGCGCGAGACCGATATCGGCATCACCGGCGGCGGCAACGGAAAGCACATGGTCTATCTGTCGGGGGTGACCGACCACCATGTCCAAGACGCCGACATGATCGAGCATATCGTCAAACTGGTCGAGGCCAAGGCGGCGGAGATCGAGGCGGCGGACGACGCCAAGGCCGCCGCGTGAGGGTCATGCGCTGCGTCGTCGCGGCGGCGATATTGCTCGCGGCACCCTGTCTGGCGGCGGATAGCGCCGCGCCGGTCGCCGCGCTCGCTCATCCGGAGGCGCGCCCGTTCGGCGATCCCGATCGCGCCGGGCGCGACGTCGCCGAGGCGCTGGCGCGGGCCAAGGCCAACGGCCATCGCGTGATCCTCGTGTTCGGGGCCAATTGGTGCCATGACAGCCGCGCGCTTGCCGGCTGGTTCGCGACGCCGCGCTTCGCGGCGATGCTCGGCTCCCGCTATGAGATCGTCTGGATCGACGTCGGGCAGAAGGATCGTAATCTCGATCTCGCGCGGCGCTTCGGGCTCGACGGGATCAAGGGCACGCCGACCGTGCTGATGCTCGATTCCACGGGCAAGCCGCTCAATCTCGCCGATGCGCCGCGCTGGCACGACGCGTCGACGCGCAAGGAAGACAAGATCTACCGTTATTTCGCGCGCTAGAGCGGTTCGTCCGATTGCATCGGACCAACCGCTCCAGGTTTTTAGTTTGGCGCGATTTCCTAGCCAGCGGGTGATTCCCCGCTCGAAATCGCTCTAGGACCGGCAAGGGAGAGAGCATGACCGACGGACGCTTCCGCCTCGCGCAATTGCTGGTCGGATTGGTCGCGATCTTCGCGACCGGCTTCGGCGCGTTCATGCTGGCCCAGCCGCTGTTATGGTATCGCGCGGTGCCGACGGTGGTGTTCACCGGGCCGTTCAACCAGCATTTCGCCCGCGACATCGGGGCCGCCTATCTGGCGTGCGGCATATTGTTCGGCTGGGCGTTGATCGACCTGCACCGGCGGCAGCGCGCAGTGCTCGCAGGCGCGCTATGGTTGAGCTTGCACGCCTGCGTCCATCTCTACGAAGTGCTCGCCGGGATTTGCGGCGTCGTGATCTTCTGGCGCGATTTCGTCGGCGTGTTCGGCCCGCCGGCACTGGCGCTGCTCGGCTGGCGCCTGGCGCGGCGCTAAGCTCTTCTTAGCCATCCTGTTTAGCCAAGCCGCAATCGCGGTCCGCTAGAAGGCGGCGCCATGAAATATGCGCTGCTCGCCGTGACCGTGGTCGGGATCGCGATCGGCCTGGCCTTGCCGGGCGCGAAGCATGCGCCCGTCGCCGCCGTACCAGCCGCCGCCGCGCCGATCGCTGCCCCGCCTCCCGCCGACCAGCCGCGCGAAACCGTCCTCGATCGCGAGGATAATGGCCATTTCTTCACCGTCGCAGACGTCAATGGCGAGCCGATCAAGTTCGTTGTCGATACCGGCGCGACCGAAGTCGCGCTCACCCAGGACGATGCACGGCGCGCCGGGATAAAGTTCGACCCTGGCCAGTTCGATGTGGTCGGCACCGGCGCGTCGGGCGATATC
>NZ_JBQCCN010000230.1:0-13182 GCF_051962185.1 Sphingomonas sp. | reverse complement strand
GCCTCGCGCAGCAGCTCGTCCGAGGTCGCGTAGCTGATCCGCATCGCCGGCGACAGGCCGAACGCCTCGCCCTGCACCGCGGCGACCTTGGCGTCGTCGAGCAGATAGCCGACGAAATCCTCGTCGGTCGCGATGGTCCGGCCGCCCGGCGTGGTCTTGCCGATCAGCGCCGAGAATTCGGGATAGACGTAGAAGGCGCCCTCGGGCCGCGGGCAAGTGATGCCGGTCGCCTGGTTGAGCATCGACACCACCAGGTCGCGCCGCGACTGGAACAGCGCCGCATTGTCCTTGAGGAAGGCCTGATCGCCGGTCAGCGCCGCAACCGACGCCGCCTGGGCGATCGAGCAGGGATTGCTGGTCGATTGCGACTGCAGCTTCGACATCGCCTTGATCAGCCACGGCGCGCCGCCGGCGAAGCCGATCCGCCAGCCGGTCATCGCATAGGCTTTCGAACAGCCATTGGCGGTCAGCGTGCGGTCGTAGAGCGACGGGCAGACCTGGGCGATCGAGGTGAATTTGAAGTCGTCGAACACGATGTGCTCGTACATATCGTCGGCATAGATCCAGACGTGCGGGTGGCGCTCGAGCACCTCGCCCAGCGCCTTCAGTTCGGCCTCGCTATAGGCGGCGCCGGTCGGGTTGGACGGCGAGTTGAGGATGACCCATTTGGTCTTGGGCGTGATCGCCGCCTCGAGCTGGTCGGGCTTGAGCTTGTAATTCTGCGCCGCGCCCGCCGCGGCGAACACCGGGGTGCCGCCGGCGAACAGCACGACGTCGGGATAGCTCACCCAGTATGGTGCCGGGATGACGACCTCGTCGCCCGGATCGAGCGTCGCTACCATCGCGTTGAACAAGGTGTGCTTGCCGCCCGCGTTCACCGTGATCTGGTTGATCGCATAGTCCAGGCCGTTGTCGCGCTTGAACTTGAGCTGCACCGCTTCCTTGAGCTCGGGCGTGCCGTCGACATTGGTGTATTTGGTCTTGCCGTCGCGGATCGCCTTGATCCCGGCTTCCTTGATGAACTCGGGCGTGTCGAAATCGGGCTCGCCCGCGCCCAGGCCGATCACGTCGACGCCTTCGCGCTTCAATTCCTGGACGCGGCTGGTGATCGCCAGCGTCGGCGAGGGCTTGATGCGGGCGAGCGCGGCGGATGGCTGCATGATGGGCTCCCTAATGGACGGGGGCGCTATAGCGCTGCGCTCGGTCTTCGCAACCGCAACAAAGGTTTTGCGGGTTCATAGCTCCGCTGTGTCGAAACCGGTCGCCACCTCGTTTCAACGCGCATCCTTCCCGTCATGCCGGACTTGTTCCGGCATCCAACGTGTCACAGCGGAGGGATTCCGTTGAGGAGGGTTGGACCCCGGCACAAGGCCGGGGTGACGGCGGGAAGGGCCGCTCTGTCAGACGAGCCTATTCTTGCTTCAGCTTGGCCGGGATCAATCCGCGCAACGCATTGCCGAGCAAGAAGCCGTGGACGAGATCGTCGCGGGTTAGCGCCGCCTCGACCGCACGGCCGCTCTCGACCAGTTCCGCGCGGAGCACCCCGGGGAGCAGCCCGAGGCCAAGCGGCGGAGTCAGCAATACGCCGTCGCGCTCGACGAACAGGTTGGTGAAACTGCCTTCGGTCAGCTGGCCGTCGACCTCGAACAGCGTCTCGAAACCGTTGCGCGCGCGATCGTAAAAGGCGCGGTCGCTGGTCTTGTGGCGCAGACGGAAATCGGTCGGGGCGACCGGCAGCGGTGCGATCTCGACTTCGACCGGATCGGCTGGCGTGACCGGCATCGGCGCGACCTCGATCGCGACCGCGCCTGACGGCGCCAGCAGCAAGCGGATGCGCTTCGCGTCGCGCAGCCGGAAAGTCGCGGCCTGGAGTTCGTTGCGCGCGGCATGGCGGTCGAATTCGAAGCCGAGCGCGAGCGCGCTTTCCTTCATTCGCGCCAGATGGCGTTCGAGCAGGACGATCCCGTCGATCGGATCGAACGCCATCGTCTCGATCAGGTCGAAGCGGCGATGGCCCGCGGTCACGAACTCGGTCTTGGCCAGCGCCTCGTCCCATTCCTCGACCATCCGCGAATCGGCGACGATGCCGCCGCCGACGCCGAGCGATCCGTGGTCGGCGCCTTGCTCGATCACCAAGGTCCGGATCGCGACGTTGAACATCGCGCCGCCGGTCGCGTCGAGCCGGCCGATCGCGCCGGTATAGGGGCCGCGCGGCGCGCTCGACGCCTCGATCTCGGCCAGCGCCTCGATCGCGCGGATCTTGGGCGCGCCGGTGATCGAGCCGCACGGGAACAGCGCCGCCAGCACGTCGATCGCGTCCTGGTCGGGTGCCAGCGTCGCGGTGACGGTGGAGGTCATGGTGTGGATCGTCGGATAGGTCTCGACCGCGAACAATTCGGGCACCGCGACGCTGGCCGGCTCGGCGACCCGCGAGAGGTCGTTGCGCAGCAGGTCGACGATCATCAGATTCTCGGCGCGCTGCTTGGCATCGTCGTGCAGCGACGCCGCCAGCGCGCGGTCCTCGTCGGGAGTCGCACCGCGCCGCGCCGTGCCCTTCATCGGCCGCGTGGTCAGGCGGCCGCCGTCGAGCGCGAAGAACAATTCGGGCGACAGCGACAACAACCAGTCGTGCCCCGTCCAGATCACCGCGCCATAGCCGGCGCGCGCCCGGTCGCGGAGCCCGGCATAAGCGGCGAGCGGATCGCCGACGATTGGCACGCGGGCGCGATAGCTGAGATTGGCCTGATAGAAATCGCCCGCCTCGATCAGCGCATGGACCGCCTCGAACCGCGTGGCATAGCCGTCGCGATCGACATCGGGTCGCGGTGCGCCGAGCCAGGCGGCGGCGGGATCGGGCAGATGCGCGGCGACGGCGTCGGCGGCGATCTGGTCGAACCCGTCGAACAGGCCGAACCACAATAATGGCGTCGGCGCGGCGGGCAGCTCGCCCAGCACCGGCTCGAACGCGGCGGCCGCCTCATAGGCCATGAAGCCGGCGGCATGCAGGCCGCGATTGCGCGCTGCCCGCAACCGTTCGAGCGCGGGCTTCACCTCGGCGACCGTCCGCGCCTCGACGATCTCGACCGGCGCCCGGTACAGCCGCGCGGGCGCGGCGCCCGTCACGCGGGCATCGTCGAGCAATACGAAAGGGCGGTCGCGGCGGATCACTGCGACGCTCATGCAACCGCTCCGGACGCTTCGGCAACCCCAAGCTTGCCGCCATGGCATCGCGCGCTTAGGTCGGGATCATGGCCAGCAATGCGCAGCCGCTTCGCGCGGCGATCATTCCCGTCACGCCGCTCCAGCAGAATTGCACCTTGTTGTGGTGTACCAGGACGATGCGCGGCGCGTTCGTCGATCCCGGCGGCGACCTGCCCCTGCTCACGTCGCAGATGGAAAAGCATGGGGTCACGATCGAGAAGATCCTGGTGACGCATGGCCATTTCGACCATTGCGGCGGGGCGGCGCAGCTCGCCGACGATCTCGGTGTCGAGATCGAAGGGCCGCACCCCGACGACATGTTCCTGCTCGAAAAGCTCGACGAGGACGGGCTGCGCTACGGCGTTCCCGGCCGCTCTTTCGTGCCGGCGCGCTGGCTCGACCAGGGCGACGTGGTGACCGTCGGAGAGGTCGAATTCGCGGTCCATCACACGCCCGGGCATACCCCGGGCCATGTCGTGTTCCACAACGCCGAATCGAAGCTGGCGATCGTCGGCGACGTGCTGTTCCGCGGCTCGATCGGCCGCACCGATTTCCCGCGCGGCAATCACCAGGATCTGATCACCTCGATCGTCACGCGGCTGTGGCCGATGGGCGACGACACCTTCTTCCTGCCCGGCCATGGCGATCCCAGTACCTTCGGGCAGGAGCGCAAGGAGAACCCGTTCGTCGCCGATTCGGTGCTGGCTTAGGCTCCTGAACGTCGCGTTGAAATAACCCTCCCCCGGCGAAGGCCCGGGCCCAACTGCGATGTCGCGGCTGGCGGCGGGATGCCGTCTCGACGCCAAAGATACTGGACCCCGGCCTTCGCCGGGGAGGCGTATCATTAATCGGGTCGTTGATCGGGCAGTAGGTTTCAGGCGCTCTCTTGTCGCGATTGGAGACCTTCAAGCCGCCGGCTGGCTCGCCGGGAGCGTCTTGACCACCGGCGGCGCCCATTCGCCCTGATAGCCGATCGCCAGCGCCCACACCGCGAGCACGACGATCGCCAGCCAGGTGCCGAGCGCGCCGATCATGCGCAACCGGCTGGGCGCCGGCCGACCGATCCCGAAAGCATGCGCCAGCCGCACCACGACGAACCCCGCGCCGACGATCCACAACCACAGGCTGGGCCCACGCGCCAGCTCGATCAGCGCCATCAGGATCAGCACCATCGGGGCATATTCGGTCAGATTGCCATGCGCGCGAATCTTGGCGGTCATCGCCTCCTCGCCGCCATCGCCCAGCATGATCTTGCCCGACACCCGACTCGTCCCCACGCGCAACGCCAGCCAGACGTTGATCAGCCCGATCGCCGCGGCGATCACCAGAGTTACCGGCAAGATCATGATGTTCCTCCCCTTTTTCTGAAGATTTTCCGGTCGACGCCGGCTCTCAGTCCTCGTTTCGGCGTTCCGCCGCCCTGGCCGCGCTTTCCTGCTTGAGCGGGCGCGACACCGGGCAGACTTCCTGCAGATAGCCGTTGAGCGTGTTGGCCAGATTGTCCTCGACTAGCCGATAATGGACGTACTGGCCGCGCTTCTCGCTGGTCACCAGCCCGGCATTTTCGAGCACGTTCAGATGCTGCGACACCGCCGGCTTCGAAATCTCGAATCGCGCGGCGATCTCCCCGGCGGTCATTTCCGCCTTGGACAGATAGGCCAGGATCTTGCGGCGCGTGGTGGACGCCAGGGCTTCGAAGACGCGTTGCATGATCACCCTATTAGGCACTTGCTTAAATACTTTCCAGATGGCAGTTAGGTAATTAAGACATGGCTTAAATAAGGGAAGTGAGTCATGAGCGAGCAGGAACGGTCGCGCGGGCGGCATGAGCACGACAAGTGCGCGGTCAACTGGTTGGTCGAAACCTCCGGTGCCGATCCTTCTACCGGTGTCGTTCGCTGGGATCCTCTTCATTCGCTGTGGAACGGTGGGATGGCGGCGACGGCGCTGCTCGTCGGCCCGTTCGTCGCGACCCCCGGCGCCCTGCTGCTGTTCCTGCTCACCACGGGCGGCGGGTTGCTGTTCGGTCATTCCGTCGGATTCCACCGTCTGATGATCCACCGCAGCTTCAAGACTACCCGCGCCATCGAGTATTTCCTGATCTGGTGCGGCACGGGGGTGGGGATGAGCGGACCGTTCTGGATGATCCGTACCCACGATCTGCGCGACTGGGCGCAGCGTCAGGCCGACTGCCACGACTATCTGGCGCACCGCCGCTCGCCTTTGACCGACGCCTGGTGGCAGCTTCATTGCCGGCTCGATCTCGCGCACCCGCCGGCCTACGACGTGTCGGCGCTCGAGCGGCAGCCTTTCTATCGGTTCCTGGAGCGCTGGTGGATGATGCAGCAACTGCCGATCGCGCTCGCGTGCTGGGCGATCGGCGGCTGGTCCTGGCTGGTGTGGGGCGTGTGCGTGCGGGTCGCGATCTCGGTCCACGGCCATTGGCTGGTTGGCCATCTCGCACATCGCCACGGCCCGCAATCCTGGCTGGTCGATGCGGCGGGCGTACAGGCGCACGACGTGCCTTGGGCGGCGATCCCGACTATGGGGGAGGCGTGGCACAACAACCATCACGCTTTTCCCGGATCGGCGCGGATCGGCCTCTATCGGGGGCAGAGCGATTGGGGTTTCCAGCTGATCCGTGGGCTCGAGCGGCTGGGGCTCGCCTGGGACGTCTGCACGCCCGATCGCCTGCCCGGGCGGGAGCAGCGGCTGACCGTGACTCCGCGCGGGTTGCAACGCCGCGCCAAATCGCTATAGGCGCACGCTTCGCGATGCATCCCGACTCTCTGTACCGCGTGGCCGATGGTTCGGTTGCGCCGGTTCGTTTCCGGGCCTAGTCGTCCTGATCAATTCGATTTTTTGAAGGTTGTCGCCGCAATGGCCGTTCCCAAGAAGAAAACCTCGCCCTCCCGCCGTGGCATGCGCCGCGCGCATGACGCGCTCTCGGTCGAGGCGTTCCAGGAGTGCCCGAATTGCGGCGAGTTGAAGCGCCCGCACAATCTCTGCCCGTCGTGCGGCCCTTATAACGGCCGCGAGGTCGTCTCGGTCGAAGGCTGATCGAGGCCCATCAAGGGGGACTTAGCGTGACCACCAACTCCTGGATCGCCATCGACGCGATGGGCGGTGACGAGGGGTTGGCGGTGATGCTGGCGGGCGTCGCGGAAGCGCGGCGCCGGTTCGACGGCACGCATTTCTTCCTGGTCGGCGACGAGGCGAAGATCGCCGAGGGGTTGAAGAACCACCCCAATCTGACGGCGAATTCGGAGATCGTCCACGCGCCCGAAGTGATCAAGGGCGACGAGAAGCCGAGCGCCGCACTGCGCCGCGCCAAGACGACGTCGATGGGTGTCGCCATCGACCTCGTCAAACAGGGCCGCGCCGCCGCGGCGGTGTCGTCGGGCAATACCGGCGCGCTGATGGCGATGGCCAAGGTCTCGCTCAGGACGATGAAGGGCATCGACCGCCCCGCGCTGGCCGGGCTGATGCCGAGCCTGGGCGAGAACGACACGGTGGTGCTCGACCTCGGCGCCAACACCGAGTGCGACGCGCGCAATCTGATGCAGTTCGCGGTGATGGGCGCGGCCTATGCCCGGACCCAGCTCGATCTCGCCTCTCCCCGGGTCGCCCTGCTCAACATCGGTACCGAGGACATGAAGGGGACCGAGGAAATCCGCGACGCCGCGCAGGCGCTGCGCGAGGCGACGCACCTGCCGCTGACCTTTTCGGGATTCATCGAAGGCGACAAATTGTCGCGCGGCGATGTCGACGTCATCGTGTGCGACGGCTTCTCGGGCAATATCGCGCTGAAGACCGCGGAAGGCACCGCGCGCTTCGTCGCCGATCTGTTGCGCCGCGCGTTCAGCAGCTCGGTGCGCTCGAAGATCGGTTTCCTGATCTCGCGCCCCGCGACCGAATTGCTCCGCCACCATCTCGATCCCAACAACCACAATGGCGCGGTCTTCCTCGGTCTCAACGGGCTGGTCGTGAAGAGCCATGGCGGCGCCAACGAGGCGGGGGTCGCCAATGCGATCGCGGTCGCCGCGAAGAGCGTGCGCGACGATCTCGCACGCAAGATCGCCGAGGATCTCAAGCATTTCGAGACGCATGAACCCGAAGGAGCTGTTGCGTGAGGCGTGCGGTCATCACCGGAACGGGCTCCGCCCTTCCGATGCGGCGGGTATCGAACGAGGAACTCGCCCAGACCGTCGACACCAGCGACGAATGGATCGTCGAGCGCACCGGTATCCGCTTCCGCCACATCGCCGGCCCCGATGAAACCACCGGGACGCTGGCCGCCGATGCCGCGCGCGCCGCGCTCGCCGCGTCGGGCAAAGCGGCCGAAGAGGTCGACCTGATCGTCCTCGCCACCGCGACTCCCGACCAGACCTTCCCGGCGACCGCGACCAAGGTCCAGGCGATGCTCGGGATCGACGATTGCGTAGCGTTCGACGTCGGCGCGGTGTGTTCGGGCTTCCTCTACGCGATCCAGGTCGCCGACAGCCTGGTCAAGACCGGCGCCGCCAATTGCGCGCTGGTGATCGGCGCCGAGACGTTCAGCCGCATCCTCGATTGGGAGGACCGCGCGACCTGCGTGTTGTTCGGCGACGGCGCCGGCGCGGTGGTGCTCGAGAGCCGCGACGTGGCCGAGGACGGCCCCGGCATCCTCGCCAGCCGACTCCATGCCGACGGCCGGCACAATGAATTGCTCTATGTCGACGGCGGTCCCTCGACCACCGGCACGGTCGGCAAGGTGCGGATGAAGGGGCGCGAGGTGTTCCGCCACGCCGTCACCAACCTCGCCAGCGTGATGGACGAATCGCTCGTCGCCGCCGGGCTGGTTCCGGGCGATGTCGACTGGGTGGTGCCGCACCAGGCCAATGCCCGCATTCTAGACGCGACCGCGCGCAAACTCGGCCTGCCCGCCGAAAAGGTCGTGGTCACGGTCGACCAGCATGCCAATACCTCGGCCGCCTCTGTTCCCCTGGCGCTCGACACCGCGATGCGCGACGGACGGATCAAGCCGGGGCAGATCGTCGTGCTCGAAGCGATGGGCGGCGGATTCACCTGGGGCGCCGCGGTCGTCCGTACCTGAACCGGTCGTCCCGTCCCCGCCCGGGGCACGTCCTGTCATGATCGCGTAACTAAGGCCATTTCCTGCGTCGCACCATTGTGTTAGGTCGAGTTTCTGCCACGCAAGGGAGGGTGTTGATGGCAAGTCTGGGTACGTTGACGCGGGCCGATCTGGCCGACGCGCTGCAGCGTGAGGTGGGGTTATCCAGGGCCGATTCGGCCAAATTGGTCGAGGAAATTCTGGAACATATGTGCGACGCGCTGGCGCGCGGCGAGAACGTCAAGATTTCGGGCTTCGGCACTTTCGTCTTGCGCGACAAGGGGGAGCGAATCGGGCGCAATCCCAAGACCGGCGTGGAAGTGCCGATCGCGCCGCGGCGCGTCCTTACCTTCCGCGCCAGCCAGATGATGCGTGACCGCATCGTCGACGCCGGCTGACGGTTGAGCGCATGGCCGCGCTCGACAAGGCGGCTGGCGCGTTCCGCACCATCAGCGAGGTGTCGGAAGACACCGGGCTGCCCCAGCATATCCTGCGCTATTGGGAGACGCGCTTCCCCCAATTGCGCCCGCTGCAGCGCGCAGGGAAGCGGCGCTATTACCGGCCCGAGGATGTCGCCCTGGTCAAGCGGATCGACGATCTGCTCAACCAGCAGGGCTATACGATCCGCGGGGTGCAGAAATTGCTGACGGTCGAGGCGCGGGGCGGCGCGGCAACGCCGGCCCCCGCGCCCGCGGTCGACGTTCCGGCCGCCCCCGTGCCGGTACCCGGATCGCCGGTCGATCTGAGCGCGCTGAGGACGATTCGCGACATGCTGGCGCGGGCGCTGGAGGGATAGGCAAGGCGGTGCTGTTTTACCGTCATCCCCGCGAAAGCGGGGACCCATCTCGGGCAGGCGCCCGATGAACGGCGGCTATGTCTACATCCTGACCAATCGCAAGAACGGGGCGCTCTACACCGGCGTGTGCGCTGACATCGCCCAGCGGCTAATGCAGCATCGCGACGGGACGGGAAGCAAGTTCTGCAAGAAATACGGCATCAAGCGGCTCGTCTACATCGAGTGGCATGACACGATAGTCGACGCAATTGCCCGCGAGAAAGCGATCAAGAAATGGCATCGAGCCTGGAAGATCGCGCTTATCGAGCGGGATAATCCGGATTGGCGCGATCTGTTCTTCGATATCAACCGTTAGACGGAGAGGATCTGCCAGAGATGGGTCCCCGCTTTCGCGGGGATGACGGTTTATAAGGCGATCTCAGCCAGAAACCTCTACCGCCGCTTCAACCCATTGCTGAGCAAATCGGCGATGACGTCCGCGACTCCCTCGGGCGTGCGATCCTCGTCCCACACGCCGTAGCGCAGACCCAGGAACACGTTCATCCCCATCACCGCCCACGCGTGAACGTCGGACACGTCGTCGCGGATTTCGCCGCGCGCCGCGCCCGCTTTCAAGCGCTGCTCGATGCGCTCGGCGGTGGTTGCGTAATGTGCCCGGAAGCTGGCGGGATCGACGAATTCGGCTTCGTCGATGATGCGATAGATTTCCTTGTGGCCGCGCACGAAGGCGAGGAAGCTCAACAGGCCGGCGCGTTCGGCGGCGATCTGGTCGGGGGCGGCGCGGATCGCCGGAGCGACGGTGTCGCGCACCTGGTCGGACATGTCGCGAACCAGCGCGCGGAAGATCGCGTCCTTCGAATCGAAATAGGTATAGAAACTGCCGAGCGCGACACCCGCCCGCCGGGTGATCCCGCTGATCGATCCCTCGTGGAATCCCTTCTCGCCGAATTCGACCGCGGCGGCGTCGAGCAGCGCGCGCAACGTGCGCCGCCCGCGCTCGGTGCGCGGCGCTTTCCCCGCGCTGGCGGTGGCATCGAGTCCGTGCGGATCGGCCGTGCTCGTCCCGGGGGGAGGCGTTGCCGCAGCGCCACGCTGAACCATTCTTTTTTCCTCCCCGTTACACCGGAAGTTGAAACCCGGTTCAGGTTTCAGTATAGGGCCGATCGACAAGCGTTCAACCGGGTCCTTTTTCCGGAACGAACGATAGACCATTGGGAGGGTTGAAGGGATGATCCGTCACCACGTGCGCGCGCTTTACCTGGGCGTCGCCGCCACCGCCTTGTTCGCTACCCCCGCTTTCGCGCAGGACACGGCGTCGAGCGCGGCACCGGCCGCGGCGCAAGCCGCCGACGATGCGCAAGCGACCGGCGATCAGCCCGCCGACATCGTCGTCACCGCACGCCGCCGCTCGGAAACGTTGCTCAACGTGCCGATCGCGGTGACCGCCTTCACCGCCGACAAGCTCGACAAGATGGGCGCGGTCGACCTCACCGACATCCAGAACACCACGCCCAACACCACGATCAAGGACGCGCGCGGCACCAATTCGACGCTCGCCGCCTTCATCCGCGGCGTCGGCCAGCAGGATCCGGTGCCGGGCTTCGAGGCGGGCGTCGGCATCTATCTCGACGATGTCTATCTCAACCGTCCGCAGGCCGCGGTGCTCGACATTTACGACGTCGAGCGGATCGAAGTGCTGCGCGGGCCGCAGGGCACGCTCTACGGCCGCAACACGATCGGCGGCGCGGTCAAGTACGTCACGCGCCGGCTGCCCGACCATTTCGAGGCGAGCGTGCGCGGCACCTATGGTTCGTACAACCAGGCCGACGGGATCGTCAGCCTGTCGACGCCGATCGGCTCGATGCTCCGCGTCGGCGTGTCGGGCGCGCGCCTGACCCGCGACGGCTTCGGCCGCAATCTCAATCTCGGCATCGACAATTACAACAAGGACATCTGGGCGGGCCGCGGCACGATCGAGTTCGAGACGCCCGACAGCCGCCTGCTCGTGCGCATCACCGGCGACTATACCCACGACATGTCGGCGCCGCGCAACGGCCACCGGCTGTTCGCCGGCAAGCTGACCGGATCGCCGGTGTTGTCGAACGTCTACGACACCAATGCCGGGCTCAACTTCCCGAAGCAGGACATTCAGGCAGGTGGCCTGTCGATGACGGCGACCGCGAAGCTCAGCGACAACCTGACCTTCAAGTCGATCAGCGCGTGGCGCAAGGATCGCAGCTTCACCCCGATCGACTTCGATTCGACGCCCTCGGTCGATGTCGACGTGCCGGCGGTCTATCGCAACGAGCAGACCAGCCAGGAATTCCAGTTCCAATGGTCGAGCAGCAAGGTCAACGGCATCGTCGGCTTCTATTATCTCGGTGCGAAAGCTTCGACCGGGTTCGACGTGCTGCTCAACACCACGCTCGCCAATCTCGACGCCTATACCGCGGGTGACGTGCGGACAGAAACCTCGTCGATTTTCGGGGATTTCACCTTCGACTTCACGCCGCAATTGAGCCTGTCGGTCGGCGGCCGCTACACCTGGGATCAGCGCAAATCGGTTGTCTATAAAGCGAATTTCCTGGGCGGCCCGCTCTACGGCGCAACCAGTGAGTTCGGCGGCAACCCGACGCTCAATCTCGGCGCGTCGACGAACTTCCGCGGCGAGGCCAACTTCAAGCGCTTCACGCCACGCGCCAGTCTGTCGTTCAAGCCGAACGCCGACCATATGTTCTACATATCGTATTCGGAAGGCTTCAAGGGCGGCGGCTTCGACCCGCGCGGCTCGGGCACCTCGGCGCCGATCAGCAACCCGGCGGCCGGACGGACCTATCAGGATATCTACAATTACCTCTCGTTCGATCCCGAGTCGGTGAAGAGCTACGAGATCGGCTGGAAGGGCGCGGCGTTCGACCGGCGGCTGACTTGGGCGCTCGACGGCTTCTACGCCGATTACACCAACGTCCAGATTCCCGGGTCGGTCGCCTGCCTGATCGGCAACGTGCAGAGCTTCTGCGGCATCACCACCAATGCGGCCAAGGCGAAGATCAAGGGCATCGAGCTCGAGACCAACGCGATCCTGGCGCGCGGTTTCGCCGGGCCGGGTTCGAACGTCACCCTCACCGGGACGATGGGTTATATCGACCCCCAATATAAGCATTATATCGGCCCGACCGGAACCGAGGTGTCGCAATATCGCGAGTTCCAGAACACGCCGAACTGGACGGTGTCGGGAACGCTGAGCGGCAACCTTCCGATCGGCGGCGGCGACCTCAACGCCTCGACCACCGTTTCGTACCGCAGCCTGACCCACCAGTTCGAGGTCGCCAGCCCCTATCTCGACCAGCCGGCCTATACCTTGTGGGACGCGAACCTGACCTACAGCTTCGGCTCGAAGCGTCAGTATTCGTTCGGGCTGCATGCAAAGAACATCACCGACGTTCATTACAAGATCGGTGGGTATCAGTATCTCGCGGCGGACGCGGCGACCGGAAAGCTGATCCTGACCAATGGCAACGTCACCCCGACGCTGGGCAAGGAAGGCATCGCCACCGCTTTCTACGGCAACCCGCGCCAGGTGTTCGGTACCTTCTCGCTCAAATTCTGATCAGCGGTTAAAGGGGGATGGAGCCGGGTGCGTCACCGCGCGCCCGGCTTCGTCTTATAAAGAGATGGGGAGGGGCGCGCGATGACGAGCAGGACCGAGCGGCCGGGCTATCCGGCATTGGTGCTGACGATGCTGCTGGTCGTCTATACGTTCAACTTCCTCGACCGACAGATTCTAGGTATCCTCGCCAAGCCGATCCAGGCGAGCCTGCACCTAACCGACGCGCAGTTCGGCATCATCGGCGGCACCGCCTTCGCGATCCTTTATTCGGTGCTCGGCGTGCCGCTCGCCTTGCTGGCCGACCGCGTGGGCAAGACCCGCGTGATCGCCGGGTCGCTGGTCGTGTGGAGCGGGTTCACCGCCCTGTGCGGGATGGCGACCGGATTCTGGTCGCTGTTCCTTTCCCGCCTCGGCGTCGGGGTCGGAGAGGCCGGCGGCGTCGCGCCTTCCTACGCGCTGATC
>NZ_JBQCCN010000229.1:0-5840 GCF_051962185.1 Sphingomonas sp. | reverse complement strand
GAAGGGGGGCGACGTCGGCCCAGACCGGCGTCACCAGCACGCGCTGGTCGGGGCGTACGCGATATTTGGCGCGCAGATAGGCTTCGTTGCCCGGCAGCGTGCAGACGATCGCGGTGAAACGCTCCAGCTGCCGTTGTTCCCAGCGACGCGCGATGTGGAAGGGCAGACCGCCGGGAATACGCCCGATCTCGCGATGATGGTCGGGGAAGAAGTCCCAGATGAAGAGGAGCCGGTGCTTGATCCCCGCGCGCTCGACGAGTGGCAGTAACGGCGCGATCGCGATCGCCGGCATCCAGGCGATCAGGGCGTCGAAACGCGCCAGATCGAAATCGCGCGCGGCGGCCCGCGCGGCATGACGCCCGCTCATCACGAACTTGCTGGCGTTACGGAGCAATGCCGGGCCGCCGAGCGCACGCGGCGCTACGCGGACCACGCGCACGCCATTGTCGGTTTTGAAGGTCTCGGCCGCGCCGCCCGGCGCCGCCGCCCAGTCGAGATGCAGCACTTCGACCTCATGCCCGGCCGCGACCAGGGCGTCGGCCAGCTCGGCCGTCAGATAGGATTGGCCCGGCGCGACCGGGAATTGCATCGCGACCATCAGGAAGCGCATGGCGGCGCGCTCAATAGTCTTTCCACACGGTGCGGCGGACATAATCGGTGTAGCTGAGGATCAGCCGCACGATTTTTTCCGACACATCGGGTATCGCATAATCGGCCGGGAGACGCGGCGGCGCGGCGCGTGATGCGAGGATATCCAGCCCTTGCAACACGCGCTCGCGGCCGAGCCCGGTCAGCATGACGACCGCTTCCTCCATCGCCTCGGGCCGCTCGTGCGCGTCGCGGATGTTGAGCGCGGGAAAGCCGAGGATCGCCGCTTCCTCGCTGATCGTGCCGCTGTCCGACAACACCGCGCGGGCATGGCGCTGGAGCGCGTTGTAATCGAGGAAGCCGAGCGGCTTCATCACCCGCACGCGCGAGTCGAAGCTCAGGCCCAGCGCCTTGATCCGTTTGCGCGTTCGTGGATGCGCGCTGAACAGGATCGGCTCGTCGTGCAGCGCCGTCACCGCGCCGAGCGTATCCGCCAGTTGCCGCAGGCGGTCGTCGCGATCGACATTCTCCTCGCGATGGCAGCTCACTACCACGTAGCGACCGCGCTCGACCCCGAGCCGCTGGTGGACGTCCGACGCGTCGATGCCGGCGCGGTAATGGTTCAGTACCTCGAACATCGGGCTGCCGGTCTTGATTACGCGATCGGCGGGGAAGCCCTCGGCGAGCAGATAATCGCGCGCGATGGTCGAATAGGGCATGTTGATGTCGGCGGTGTGGTCGACGATCCGCCGGTTGATCTCCTCGGGCACGCGCTGGTCGAAGCAGCGATTGCCGGCCTCCATGTGAAAGACCGGAATGCGACGGCGCTTGGCGGCGATGACCGACAGGCAGCTATTGGTGTCGCCGAGCACGAGTAAAGCGTCGGGCGCTTCGGCCTCGAGCACCTTGTCGGCCGCGATGATCACGCGGCCCATCGTCTCGGCCGCGCTCGCGCCCGCCGCGTCGAGGATATGGTCGGGCGCGCGCAAGGCGAGGTCGTCGAAGAAGACCTGGTTGAGCTCGTGATCGTAATTCTGTCCGGTATGGACGAGGACGTGATCGGTATGGCGATCGAGCGCGGCAATCACGCGCGACAGGCGAATGATCTCGGGGCGCGTGCCGAGGATCGTCACGACCTTGAGCCGTTTGTGTGCCGCTCCGCTCATAGCGGCATCGCCACGGTATCGGGCCGATCGCGGTCGAATATCTCGTTGGCCCAGAC
Organism: Sphingomonas sp.; assembly: GCF_051962185.1. Classification (GTDB taxonomy): domain Bacteria; phylum Pseudomonadota; class Alphaproteobacteria; order Sphingomonadales; family Sphingomonadaceae; genus Sphingomonas. The sequence continues at coordinate 4,030 of NZ_JBQCCN010000229.1, read as the reverse complement.
GATCGCGACCAGGTCGTCCTCGCCGATATTGGTCACGTCGTGGGTCCAGCCGGGGATCGTCTCGACCACGACCGGCTCGGTGGCGGCTGTCGTCACCTCATGCTCCGCGCCGGTCAGGATATGGCGGAAGCGGAAGCGGGCTTGGCCATGCACGACCAGGAACTTCTCGACCTTGGCGTGATGGTAATGGCCGCCGCGCGTCACACCGGGATGCGCGGTGAAATAGGAGATCTGCCCGGCGGCCGGAGTCTTGAGCACTTCTGTGAAGCTGCCCCGCGGATCGCTGTGCGCGACCAGCGGGTAGCTGAAGGCGCTCTCGGGCAGATAGGAGATGTGGGTCGCGTAGAGCGCGCGCTCGAAGCCGGTGCCGACATTGCCGACCTCGCCCTTGGCCCGCCGCGCCGCGATGGCGGCGATCTGGTCGGCGAGCTCGCCGACCGTAGTGGTATGGACGTTCGCGGGATCGATCACGCCGCTCCTCGCGGGCGGTGCGGCCATCAAGGCGAGCCATTGGTCGATCAGGTCGTCGATATGGAGCAAGCGGAGCGGCGCGGTGCGATCGTGGATCTCGATCGGCAGGCCGCGCGCGATCCTGTGGCAGAAAGTGGCGACCGCCGAATTGTAGTCGGGCCGCGTCCACTTGCCGAAAATGTTGGGCAGCCGCCAGGCCGAGACGATCGCGGCATCGCCGAGGCCGAGCATCGCCTGCTCGCCCGCCAGTTTCGAGCGGCCATAAGGCGTGTCCTCGATCGCCTTTTGCGACGAGGCGACGATGACCAGCGGGCGCCGCCCACCCTCGGCGATCACCTTCGCGACCTCGGCGCTGACATCGCGATTGCCGCGCAGGAAAGCGTCGGGGTCGTCGGCCCGGTTCACTCCCGCAAGATGGAACACAACGTCGCTCGATCCGAGCACGCGTTGCGCCTCGTCAGCAGGCGTGTCGCGCGTGACCGGTCGCAACGGATAGCCGAGCTCGCCCAGCCGCACCGACAGGTTGCGTCCGACGAATCCGTTCGCCCCGGTTATCGCGACCGTCGGCCGCTCAATATTCATCGACCGCCTCTCCCGAGAGCATGCTTCGGACATAGGGCAAGCCGCCGAGGATGTCCGCCAGTTCCGCGACCTCGAGCTGGCGGGTATTGTGCGAATTGAAATCGTCGGCGCGCGACACCTGCTCGCGGCCATCGCTGAAATAGGCGTCGTAATTGAGGTCGCGATGATCGGGAGCGACCCGGTAATAGGCGCCGCGATCCTCGGCCACCGCCATCTCCTCGCGGCTCAACAAGGTTTCGTGCTGTTTTTCGCCGTGGCGCGTGCCGATCACGCGGATCGGGTGGTCGGGCCGGCCCATCACCGCGAGCACCGCGCGGGCCAGCTTCTCGATCGAGATGGCCGGCGCCTTTTGCACGAACAAATCGCCATTGGCGCCGTGGTCGAAGGCGTAAAGGCAGAGCTCGACCGCTTCGTCCAGCGTCATCACGAACCGCGTCATGGCGGGATCGGTGATGGTGATCGGCTGGCCGTTCCGCACCTGGCGCATGAACAGCGGTACCACCGACCCGCGCGAGGCGAGGACATTGCCGTAGCGTGTGGCGGAGATCGCGGTGCCGCTGCCCTCGGCCATCCGCGCGCGGGCGATCGCGACCTTCTCCATCAGCGCCTTGGACATGCCCATCGCGTTGACCGGATAGACCGCCTTGTCGGTCGACAGGCACACGACGCGCTTCACCCCGTTCCTGATCGCCGCATCGATGACGTTGGCGGTGCCGCTGACATTGGTCGCGACCGCCTCGAGCGGGTGGAATTCGCACGACGGCACCTGCTTGAGCGCGGCGGCGTGATAGACGAAATCGACCCCGCGGCTGACCATCTCCATCGCGCGGGCGTCGCGGACGTCGGCGATATGATATTTGATCCGCGCGTCGCCGAAGCGCAGCCGCTGGTCCTCCTGCTTCTTCTCGTCGCGGCTGACGATGCGGATCTCGGCGATCGGCTGGGCGAGCAGCTGGCGCAGGATGGTCGTGCCGAACGACCCCGTGCCGCCGGTGATCATCAATATCCTGCCCGTGAAATCCCCCATGCCGAGCGCCGGCGTCCTTTCCGTCTGTCCCGGTGGGTCTGCACCCTCGCTCCTTGGTGCCCGCGCCGCGGCGAAGCGTTCACGCGGGTTGAACGGGGCGCGGCCGACACGGCCACTAAGCCGATGTGACAGGGCGTGAGGGCATTATCCGATCCTGCGGTTCGCGACGGCGGCGGTGCCGGCCGTGACGTTGCCGCCTACGCTCGCGGCGTTGCGCCATTACGCGGTCTCGCGGCCGCGCCAGACCAAGCGCTGGATCGCGATGCTGGTCGATGCCTGTCTGTGCGCGATCACCTGTTACGCCGCGGTCATCCTGCGGCTGGGGTTCTGGCCGGAGCGCGATACGCCGTTCGGATTGCTGGTCGCGGTTTCGATCGCGATCGCGCTTCCCCTGTTTTGGGCGCTCGGCCTCTATCGCGAGATCTTCAGCCAGGCGGGCATCCGCGCGATCGTTCATATCGGCCGCGCCTGCGCGATCTACACCTTGCCCTTCGCGACCGTGTTCACCGTCATCAGCGTGTTCGGTATTCCGCGGACCATCGTCCTGATCCAGCCGATCCTGCTGTTCGTCAGCATCGCGGGGTCGCGCGTGCTGGCGCGCTATTGGTTGCTCGACGCGCCGGGCGCCGGGCGCGGGCCACAGCGCCGGGTGCTGATCTACGGCGCCGGATCGGCCGGGCGGCAACTCGCCGCCGCGATCGCGCAGAGCAGCGAGATGGCGGTGGTCGGCTATCTCGACGACAATCCCGCGCTGATCGGCAGCGTGCTCGACGGGCGGCGCATCCATCATCCGGCAAGGATGGCGGCGGTGGTCGAACGCGTCGGCGCCGATGAGATCCTGCTGGCGATGCCCTCGGCGTCGCTCGCGCGGCGTAACCAGATCATCGCCGATGCGCTCACCGCCAACGCGCGGATCCGCACCTTGCCCGGGCTGATGGACATCGCACACGGCCGGATCGAGGTCACCCAGCTCCGCGACGTCGAGATCGAGGATCTGCTCGGCCGCGCCTCGGTCGAGCCCGACGTCGCGCTGATGCACGATCATATCCGCGGCAAGGTGGTGATGGTGACCGGCGCGGGCGGCTCGATCGGCAGCGAATTGTGCCGCCAGCTCGCGCGGCACGAGCCGGCGGCATTGTTGCTGGTCGAAATCAGCGAATATGGGCTTTACGAAATTCACCGCGACCTGACGGCGCGCGACGCCTCGCTGCGCGTCATCCCGTTGCTCGGCTCGGTGATCGACGCCGCGCGGATGGACGAGATCATCGGGGCGTGGCGCCCCGACACCATCTATCATGCCGCCGCCTACAAGCATGTGCCGCTGGTCGAGCACAATCCGGCCGAGGGAATCCGCACCAACATCTTCGGCACCTGGACGCTGGCGCGCGCGGCGGCGCGCTGGGGCGTACCGGCCTTCGTCCTGATCAGCACCGACAAGGCGGTGCGCCCGACCAATGTGATGGGGGCGACCAAGCGCAGCGCGGAATTGATCCTCCAGGCGCTCAACCAGGTGTCGCCGCGGACCAATTTCTCGATGGTCCGGTTCGGCAATGTGCTCGGCAGCAGCGGGTCGGTGGTGCCGCTGTTCCGGCGGCAGATCGCGGCCGGCGGCCCGGTCACGCTGACCGATCGCCGCATGACGCGCTATTTCATGACGGTGCCCGAAGCGGCCGGACTGGTGCTCCAGGCCGGTGCGATGGCGCGTGGCGGGGAGGTGTTTGTGCTCGACATGGGCCAGCCGGTGCGGATCGTCGATCTCGCGCGCAACATGATCGAGCTGGCCGGGCTGACCGTGCGGGGCGTCGACAATCCGGGAGGCGATATCGAGATTGCCGAGATCGGGTTGCGGCCTGGCGAAAAGCTCTACGAGGAATTGCTGATCGGCAACGACCCGGCGCCGACGGGCCATCCGCGCATCCTCAAGGCGGCCGAACGCTTCCTGCCGATCGA
>NZ_JBQCCN010000228.1:0-2625 GCF_051962185.1 Sphingomonas sp. | reverse complement strand
GGCAATCGCATATGGAAATTTTCGATTCCGATCGTACACGAAGAGCCCCGTTTGGATTCGAAAATTGCAGGTCGCCGACGCGTCGGATTCGAAACATGCGCCCGAGCATCGATTTCGCGCCATATGCGATTGCCCTGCCCTGGCGGGGGAGGATTGGAAACATTCTAACGCCGCCCGCGCACGCCGAGCATCGCGAGCCCGCCGCACAGGACCAGTACCGCGAGCAACACCATCACGCTGGTGAAATCGCGCGGCGAGGCGAGCGACCAGGTGAGGAGCGGGCCGAGCAGCGAGGGCAGGGTGTTGGTCAGGTTGAGCAGACCGAGGTCGCGGCCGCGATGGCGCGGGTCGGGCAGCAATTGCATCGCGAAGGCCGCCTGGAGCGGTAGGAACACGCTATAGCCGATCGTATAGAGCCCGAAAGCGAGCGCGCCGACGGTCCAGCCATGCGCGGCCGCCATGCCGGCGAGCCCGATCGCGGTGACGATCGCCGCGATCACCAGGAACGGCTTGCGGCGGTCGAGCCGGTCGGACAGCCGTCCGAAGATCAGGGCGATCGGCAAGGGCGCGATGAACGAGATGGTGAGAAGGTGCCCGACCTGCGTCGCGAGCTCGCTCTTGGGCGTATCGGGGACGATGCTCTCGAAATAATAGAGCAGATAGAGCTGGAGCACGACGCCCGCGACCTGGAACAAGAGCCGCGCGACCCAGGCGACGGCGAGATCGCGGCGATGCAGCGCGACGGCGGCGCGCGGCTGGTCGGCGATCGGCAGCAGAACGGCGCGCGTGGCGATCAGCGGGATCAGGCAGAGGGCCGCAGCACCGACCACTGCCATCAGCCGACCGCCTTCGCCCAGAAAGCCGGCGGCCATCACCGCCGCCAGCACGCCCGAGGCGATCGGATAGCCGAGCGACAATAGCCCGCCGGTGGTGCTCTTCTGCGAATCGGGAATCTCGTCGGCCATCACCGCGACCAGCGGGCCGAGGATCGCGTTGAGCGCGGCCTGGAACAACACCACCGACCAGATGATCGCGACCGGCGTCCGCGCCAGCGCGATCGCGGCATAAGCGACGATCGTGCCGATCAGGCCGACCAATATCCACCGCCGCCGCCCGCCACCGCTGGCCATCGAGCGGTCGCTCAACCAGCCGAACAGGATGTTGGAACTGCTCGACGCGATCGACCCGGCGACGACCGTGGCAGTGGGCAAGCTGACGCGCGCGTCACCCGCCAGCCCCTCGATCTTGATCGGCAGCAGCAAGGTCAGCAGCGGCAGGAAGCCGATGATCCCGCCGGCATTGGCCAGGGCGTATAGCAAGAGGAAACCGGTGGACCGTTCCCCGGTCGACGCTGCGCCGGTCGTTGCGCGTCGTTCGGCGACTGGCGGGGCGGGGGCGCGGGACATCGAATGTGCGGCCATCATGTACCGGGCCGTACCGGGCGGCAATGCTGCAGATCAGGATCGATTCCGGACTTCCTGCGAGGGATTTCGAACCCAAAAAACGAATGTCGACTCGCGACCCGGGCCCTGCCGTTCGGCGTGATCACGGCTAACAACGAAATCAGCCACTGGCATCCAAGCCGGCTCCTGTCGCAGACTTAACGTTTAGGCCATGGCAAGGAGGTTCTCGAGAGAAGATTTTCGGCTCGCCAGTGGGTTCGTTAGAGCGCTGATCCGTAGTCGTATGACACTTTGTCGCGTGGGGACACAGCTCGACATTGGGCGAAAGCGTGTGCATCGAGTTTTGCGAGAGCACGATTATAGCGGGCCGCGTAAGTTCTACTTGCACGGTCGCATCGCCCCATCAGCGTTGTTCGCCACTGACCGTCCTCGAATTCTGCCCCCATCTGATCGAGGGGACGGAAGTTTCCGCGCTTCAGCGCGTCCGCCATCGGCAAGTTGACGCCCGGCGGGCCAAGTGGAGGAGAACAGCTTGCTTCAAAGCCCGGGACCCACTCCACTGCGTGATTGCCCCCGCTATGACCCCAAAATGGCTTTGCTCTCTTGTGCTGAAAATCACTGAGCGCGTCTGCTGCCCCATCCTTCTGATATAATTCGGTACAATGCTCAAATTTCTTCATTTCCTGAAGAACATACCGCTTTTCTTCGATGGTTTTGGCCTCTTTTAAAGCATAAGCTCGCTCGTCGGGCGTCAGTTCCGGAATTCCATCAAGCCACGTTTCTCGAGAATTCCTAACTGGCGGTACTGCGATGACGACCCCAAACGCTATTAGGATTGCTGACAGAAGCACCATAACAATTAGCGGCTGCATCGTATGGCGTTCCCTGAGCAAGATCGCCCCCTTATCCCGTCGGATTGCCGTCCTCGCTGTATGCTTGATGCAGCGGCTGCGGTGAAGGTCCGGTTTATGCGGCACCTCCCCGCAATCGGCCGGTCGGCTTGCCACCCAATTGCGGACATCTACGAAAAGCGCGGCAAGACATCGGGCCTCACCCTCCACCGCCGCCCTTGGACGAATCTATCAGGGTCGCATCGTCGATGGCGTGAGCCTGACCGTCATCACCCGGCTGCGATCGGTTGCATCTCGCGCGAGCGCCACGCGATAGGTGCCGCCCATGATCCGCCAGCCGGGGAGTCTGGTGTCGTAGTCGGCAAGAACGC
>NZ_JBQCCN010000227.1:0-11518 GCF_051962185.1 Sphingomonas sp. | reverse complement strand
CGGGCGGCGGAGATGATGATGCTCGGCGAACGCGTCCCCGCGGCCAGAGCGCTCGACTGGGGGATGATCCACAAGGTAGTGGCCGACGACGCGCTCGATGCGGAAGCGCTGGCGCTCGCCGAGCGGCTGGCCGCCGGCCCGACCGTCGCGCTCGGCCTGATGCGCCGCCAGCTCCACGATGCGCTGGAGGGCGATTACGCCGCGGCGATGCAGCGCGAGGCCGACAATCAGCGCGCCGCGCGCGCCACCCACGATTCGATGGAGGGCGGCATGGCCTTCCTCCAGAAGCGCAAGCCCGCGTTCAAGGGCGCCTGAGACGGAAGGAGCGCCCTTTCGGGGCCGGACACGCTCATGACCACCAACCCGACCCGCGACGACTGGAAGGCGCTCGCCGACAAGGAAGTGAAGGGCAAGGACCTCACCTGGCACACGCCGGAGGGGATCCAGGTCAAGCCGCTCTATCCGGCCGAGGACGTCGCTGGCGTCGATCCCGGCCTGCCCGGCTTCGCGCCCTTCACGCGCGGCGTGCGCGCGTCGATGTACGCCGGGCGGCCCTGGACGATCCGGCAATATGCCGGCTTTTCGACCGCCGAGGAATCGAACGCTTTCTACCGCCGCAACCTCGCCGCGGGGCAGAAGGGCCTGTCGGTCGCGTTCGATCTCGCCACGCATCGCGGCTATGACAGCGACCATCCGCGCGTGGTCGGCGATGTCGGCAAGGCGGGAGTCGCGATCGACACGATCGACGACATGAAGATCCTGTTCGACGGCATCCCGCTCGGCGAGATGTCGGTCAGCATGACGATGAACGGCGCGGTGATCCCGATCCTCGCTTTCTTCATCGTCGCGGGCGAGGAACAGGGCGTGTCGCAGGCGCAGCTTGACGGCACCATCCAGAACGACATCCTCAAGGAGTTCATGGTCCGCAACACCTACATCTATCCGCCGGCGCCGAGCATGCGGATCATCGCGGACATCATCGCCTACACCTCGGCGCACATGCCGAAGTTCAACTCGATCTCGATCTCCGGCTATCACATGCAGGAAGCTGGCGCGACGCAGGTCCAGGAACTCGCCTTCACGATCGCCGACGGCCGCGAATATGCGAAAGCGGCGATGGCGGCGGGGCTCGACATCGACAAGTTCGCCGGGCGGCTGAGCTTTTTCTTCGCGATCGGGATGAACTTCTTCATGGAAGTCGCCAAGCTGCGCGCCGCGCGCAAGCTGTGGCACCGCGTGATGACCGACCTCGGCGCCAGGGACGAGCGCTCCAAGATGCTCCGCACGCATTGCCAGACCTCGGGTGTGTCGCTGCAGGAGCAGGATCCCTATAACAACGTCATCCGCACCACGGTCGAGGCGATGGCGGCGGCATTGGGGGGCACGCAGAGCCTCCACACCAATGCGCTCGACGAGGCGATCGCGCTGCCGACCGACTTCTCCGCCCGCATCGCGCGCAACACCCAGATCGTGCTGCAGGAAGAGACCGGGATCACCCATGTCGTCGATCCGCTCGGCGGCTCCTATTATGTCGAGGCGCTGACCCAGGAACTCCACGACCGCGCCTGGGAGATCATCGAGCGCGTCGAGGGCGAAGGCGGCATGGCCAATGCCGTCGCCGCCGGCTGGCCCAAGGCGATGATCGAGCAAGCCTCGGCGGCGCGCCAGGCGCGGGTCGATCGCGGTGAGGACGTGATCGTCGGGGTCAATAAATACCGGCTTGCCGAGGAAGACGATCTCGACATCCTCGACGTCGACAACCACGCGGTGCGCGACGCGCAGATCGCGCGGATCAAGCGGGTCAAGGCGGGCCGCGACGAGGCGAAGTGCCGGGCCGCGCTCGATGCGCTGCGGGAGGGCGCGAAGGGCGACGGCAATCTGCTCGGCCTCGCGGTCGAGTGCGCTCGCCAGCGTGCGACCCTGGGCGAGATCTCCTCGGCGATGGAGGATGTGTTCGGCCGCTACGGCACCAAGCCGACCCCGGTGTCGGGCATCTATGGCGGCGCCTATGACCAGGACGCGCGCTGGGACAATCTGCTCGCGGGCGTCGCCGCGACCGAGCGCCGGCTCGGCCGCAAGCCCCGCATGCTGGTCGCCAAGATGGGGCAGGACGGGCACGACCGCGGCGCCAATCTGGTCAGCTCGATGTTCGGCGATCTCGGTTTCGAGGTGGTGCCGGGGCCTCTCTTCCAGACGCCGAAGGAAGCCGCGATGCTGGCGCTCGACAGCGACGTCGACGTGGTCGGCGCCTCGAGCCTCGCCGCCGGACACAAGACCCTGATCCCCGAACTGATCGGTCACCTGCGCGACGCCGGGCGCGCCGACATCAAGGTGATCGCCGGCGGGGTGATCCCGGCGCAGGATTACGACTTCCTGCGTGAGGCCGGGGTCCAGGCGATCTTCGGTCCCGGCACCAATTTGATCAAGGCGGCGGAGGACGTCCTCCGCCTGCTCGGCCACAACATGCCCCCGGAACAAGAGGCTGCAGAATGAACGAGGCGACCACAGAATCCCCCTCCCGCTTGCGGGAGGGGTCAGGGGAGGGCGTGTCTTCCTCCACCAAACAGGCCCTCCCCCAGCCCCTCCCGCAAGCGGGAGGGGAGAAGAGGTGGACCCGTGAGGAGATCGCAGCCCTTTTCAATCTTCCCTTCACCGAGCTCGTGTTCCGCGCGGCAGAGGTGCATCGCGCGCATCACGCGGCGAACGAGGTGCAGCTGTCGACGCTCCTCTCGATCAAGACCGGCGGCTGTCCGGAAGATTGCGGTTATTGCTCGCAATCGTCGAGCCACGAGACGGGCCTGAAGGCGACCAAGCTGATGGATGTCCGCGCGGTGCTGCAGGCGGCGGCGCAGGCCAAGGACAATGGCTCGTCGCGCTTCTGCATGGGCGCGGCGTGGCGCAATCCCAAGGATCGCGACATCCCCGCGCTGGTCCAGATGGTGAAGGGCGTGCGCGACATGGGGATGGAAACCTGCATGACGCTCGGCATGCTGACGCCGGACCAGGCGAAGGTGCTGGGCGAGGCGGGGCTCGATTATTACAACCACAATATCGATACCTCGCCGGAGAATTACGCCAACGTCATCTCGACGCGCAGCTTCGAGGAGCGGATCGAGACGCTGGAGAACGTGCGGAGCGCCGGGATCAACGTGTGCTGCGGCGGCATCATCGGCATGGGCGAGACCCGCGCCGACCGCGTCGGCTTCATCCATGCGCTCGCCAGCCTGCCGGTCCATCCCGAGAGCGTGCCGATCAACGCTTTGGTGCCGGTCAAGGGCACGGTGCTCGGCGACATGCTGGCCGACACGCCGCTGGCCAAGATCGACGATATCGAATTCGTCCGCACCGTCGCGGTCGCGCGGATCACCATGCCGGGCAGCATGGTGCGGCTGTCGGCGGGCCGCGAGAGCATGTCGGAAGCGGCGCAGGCCTTGTGCTTCCTGGCCGGCGCCAATTCGATCTTCACCGGCGAGAAATTGCTGACCACCGGCAATGCCGGCGAGGACAAGGACGCGGCGTTGTTCGCGAAGCTCGGCCTGGCGCCGATGGCCGCCGAGCAACGCAGCGTGATGGAAGCAGCGGAGTGATCTGGCGCGGATTCGTCATTGCTGGAATTGCGTTCGCTGGCTTCACGATCGGCGGGTGCGCGCAACCGTCGGCGGCGTCCGCTATCGCCCCACTTTCGGCAACGGACCGCGCGGGGAACGTAACGAAGATCGTGCGACTGACGGTCCAGCAATGTTTCGATCGGGCGTCCGACTTCGGTGGATTCGAGGATGGCCTCAAGGCGAGCGGCTGGCCTTTTACCCGCACCCAGCGAGCGGATCCGGCGAATTCCCTCTCGCTCGATACTTGGGATGTCACCAATCTTACGGTGATACGCGGCCAGACCCTTAAAGATAAGGTTTGGATCTGTTCCGTAATGGTGAAGGCGCCGCTCGCGCCGTCGTTGGCGAGCATCCGATCTGCGCTGTCTAAAGAAGCAGGCGTTGAGCCTGGCCCTGATGGCGAATGGTGGTGGAATAGAGCACCCACGCGCAAATTGCATATGATCGCGGGCGGCGACGGTGATCGTGGCGAAAACCTCTTCATCCACATCGAAACTTATCGCCTGCCCTGGTGGCAGGGCATTCTGGGGTAGCCAATGTTCAAGAAAATCCTGGTCGCCAATCGCGGCGAGATCGCCTGCCGCGTGTTCCGCACCGCGAAGAAGATGGGAATCGCGACGGTCGCTGTTTACTCCGATGCCGACGCGCGCAGCCCGCACGTGCTGATGGCCGACGAAGCGGTGCGGCTGGGGCCGGCGCCGGCGGCGGAAAGCTATCTCAAGGCCGAGTTGATCCTCGACGCGGCCAGGGCGACCGGCGCCGACTGCATCCATCCCGGCTACGGTTTCCTGTCGGAGCGCGAGAGCTTCGCGCGCGCCTGCGCCGAGGCCGGCATCGCCTTCGTCGGCCCGCCGCCCAAGGCGATCGCGGCGATGGGCGACAAGATCGAATCGAAGAAGCTCGCCAAGGCGGCGGGCGTCAACGTCGTTCCCGGTTTTCTCGGCGAGATCGCCGACACCGACGAGGCGGTGAAGATCGCCTCCGACATCGGCTATCCGGTGATGATGAAGGCATCGGCCGGCGGCGGCGGCAAGGGCATGCGGCTCGCCTGGAGCGAGCAGGACGTACGCGAGGGCTTCGAGGCCACCAAGCGCGAGGGCCTCGCCTCGTTCGGCGACGATCGCGTGTTCATCGAAAAGTTCATCGAGAGTCCGCGCCATATCGAGATCCAGGTGCTGGGCGACCAGCACGGCAACATCGTCTATCTCAACGAGCGCGAATGCTCGGTGCAGCGTCGTCACCAGAAGGTGGTCGAGGAAGCGCCGTCGCCCTTCGTCTCGCCCGGGATGCGCCGCAAGATGGGCGAGCAGGCGGTCGCGCTGGCGCGTGCGGTCGGTTATTATTCGGCCGGCACCGTCGAGCTGATCGTGTCGGGCGCCGACACCACCGGCGACAGCTTCTACTTCCTTGAGATGAACACCCGGCTCCAGGTCGAGCATCCGGTGACCGAGGAAATCACCGGGCTCGATCTAGTCGAGCAGATGATCCGCGTCGCGGCGGGCGAGCGGCTGTCGTTCGGTCAGGAGGACGTCAAGATCAACGGCTGGTCGGTCGAGAACCGCGTCTATGCCGAGGATCCCTATCGCGGTTTCCTGCCCTCGATCGGCCGGCTGGTGCGGTACGACCCGCCGGCAGAGTTCCCCTCCCGCTTGCGGGAGGGGTCAGGGGAGGGCGTGTCGCCAAACGATGCGCTCGCCTCGACAAGCCCTCCCCCGACCCCTCCCATAAATGGGAGGGGAGAAGAAGGCCGTACCCGCGTCGATGACGGCGTCGCGGAGGGCGGCGAGGTCAGCATGTTCTACGACCCGATGATCGCCAAATTGATCACCTGGGCGCCGACCCGCGAAGAAGCGATCGACCGCCAGATCGCCGCGCTCGACGCGTTCGAGATCGAGGGGCCGGGCAACAATCTCGATTTCCTCTCGGCGCTGATGCAGCATCCGCGCTTCCGCGAGGGCGCGCTGACCACCGGCTTCATCGCCGAGGAATATCCCGAAGGATTCACCGGCGCGCCGGCCTCGGCCGAGCTGATCAAGGCGCTCGCCGCGGTGGCGGCGTTCGCGGCGACGGCGGAAGCCGATCGCGCGCGGCGGATCGACGGCCAGCTCGGCCGGCGCCTGCAACCGCCATCGGACTGGGTGGTCCGGATCGACGGGCGAGATCACGCGGTCGGCGTCTCGACCGACGGCGTCACCGTCGACGGCGCCGACCTCGATCTCGCGCTGGAATATACGCCGGGCGACCGTTTCGTGACCGCCGAACTCGCCGAGCAGGATCTGATCGTGAAGATCGCCCGCACGCGCAGCGGTTTCCGCCTGACCACACGCGGGGCAAGCCATATGGTGCGCGTCCTGCCGGCGCATGTCGCGCTCTATGCCGAACATCTGATCGAGAAGATTCCGCCCGACCTCTCCAAATTCCTGATCGCGCCGATGCCCGGCCTGCTCGTCCGGCTCGACGTCAAGGAAGGTGACAGCGTCCAGCCCGGCCAGCCGCTCGCGGTGGTCGAAGCGATGAAGATGGAAAACATCCTGCGCGCCGAGAAGGCGGCGACGGTCAAGGCGGTGGAAGCGAAGGCCGGTGACAGCCTGGCGGTCGATCAGGTGATCCTGGAGCTCGAATAAGTCAGAGCGTGTAGCCGTCGCGCGCCATCGCCGGTGCGACCACATCGAGGATCGGCGCGAGCGCATCGGCGTAATGGCGCCAACGACCGATCGATCGGTCGTGGACCGGTTGGCGAACCTGGGCCTGGCTGGGCGTAGCCGAAAGCCGCCGGCTCTCGTGAAAACGGAGCTGCGCCGACTCGAGATCGAGACCGAGATAGTTCATCAGCCGCGCGGCCTGGCCTTCGGGATCGGCGACGAGATCCTCGTAACGGAGCGCATAAGCATCCGCGCCGATCGCCGCCCAATCCTCGAGCAGTGCCGATGTCGTCGCCAAGTGATGCGCGGTATCGCCGAGCGCGAAGCCGCAATTGAATCCATGCGTCAGGCCGTGTCCCATCGCCGAAACCAGAATGTCGAGCGGGTGGCGTCGCATGACCAGCATCGGCGCTTCCGGAAAGGCGAGCCGCAGTAGCGGCAGATAAATCTCGTTGAGCGGCATTTTGTCGGTGAAGAAGGCAGCTCCGGATTCGAGCAATCCGAAGGCCTCGGCGCGCGCCAAATAGAAATCCCGAAACACGGTGACCAGGTGCCGCCGATCGGCAGCGACCAGGCTCGCCAGTCCGTCGGGAAACTTCCCGGTCACTCGCGCGGTGAATTCGACCAACTCGCCGGTGAACGGCAATTCGTCACCCGCACGAATTCGCGAGTGATTGGTCAGGACCTGCTCGGTCAGCGTGGTGCCCGACCGTGGGAAGCCGAGAATGAAAAGGGGTTGAGGGACGTCGCGCCGGATCCCGGCACGGGGCAATGCCGCGAACCGCTTGGCCGAAAAGAACCCTCGCAGCCTTGCGGCATGAGCATCCACGCCATCGCGATCATATCCCAACCCGGTTTCTGCGGCGAGTTGCGCCTTGCCCTGGACGAAGTCGGTCCAGGCACCGGGATAGTCACCGGCGCGGTCCTTGAGGCGCCCGCGCAACAATAGCGACACACCCGGGAGGTCGGTTTTGTCACGAAGCGCGTCCAGGGCGTCCCGCCAGTCGCTACTTTGCTCGATCATGAAGGCGCGGTGCAGCGTCAGGTCCTGGCCGAGCGGACGAGCAATCTCTTCGGCGCGGCTGAGCGCGGCGCGCGCTTCCTCATGATGGCCGAGCAATTCGAGCGCGCGCGCCTGATGCGCGACCGGCAACAGCGAGCCGGGCTCGAGTGCCGCCGCTTCGGCCAATAACGGTTCGCCTTCGGCCACCTCCCCGAGCTGCACCAGATTCTGTCCAAGCTGCGACAGCAAGGCGGGGTGGCGTCGCCCGAGTTGGATCGCACGACGCAAATGCCAATTCGCGCCCGGCAATTGCCCCAGTTCCGACAGCCGCATCCCGAACATGCCATGCGCGTCGGCGTTGTCGGCATGTTCGATTAGCGCCTCCCGCATCGCCGCATCGGCTTCCTCGGGTCGCCCCATTCGCAGCAGCAATTGGGCGAGTTGCTCGAACGGCAGATAGAGGTCGGGCGCGGCGCCGATGGCATGCCGAAGTGTCTGTTCGGCGCCCGCAGCGTCGCCATGGGCCAGTTGTTCGTTTACCTTGTGCGTGATGGCATCGGCGAGGTCAGGCGGCAGTGTCGTCATCGCCCGACGATGGGCGACGATGGAAAGCGAGGCAAGCGCGCGAGGCCATTTCGCGCGGGCTCTTCCCCTGATCGATCGCGAACGCCAGCCGTTCGAGCTGGATTGCCGGAGGCGCGAAAGATGAACCGAACCGGCCGGATCGCGACAAAATGCGACATATTGGGGATGGACCTCTGTCCTACCGCGCGTCATGTTTTGGGAATGAAACGGTCGCGTATCGCCTTGATGCTCACCGTCGTGCTGCCGCTCCAGGCATGCATGGTGGGGCCGAACTACAAACCGCCGGCGAGCGCGTCGCTAGGGGTACCCCAAGCTTATTCGGGGCCGGCGACACCTGGTGCGCTGCCCGATATCTCGACCTGGTGGACGGGGTTCAACGATCCCGAGCTGACCAGCATCGTCGACCGCGCGCGCAAGGGCAATCTCGATATCGCGCAAGCGGTGGCGCGGCTGAAACAGGCGCGCGAGAGCCTGGTCCAGTCGCGCGCAGCGCTTCTGCCGACGGTTTCCGGCTCGGCCGGCTATAACCGCAACCTGCTCGATTCGGCCGGGCCGCGCGACAATTTCTCGATCGGCGCCGATGCCAGCTACCAGGCCGACCTGTTCGGCGGTACGCGCCGCTCGATCGAGGCGGCGAGGGCGAATGAGCAAGCGAGCGGCTACGATCTCGCCAACGTCCAGATCTCGATCGCTGCGGAGGCGGCACGCAATTACATCCTGGCGCGCCAGTATCAGGCCGCGCTCAAGATCGCGCGCGACAGCCTGGCGATCCAGAACGACAATCTCGAGATCGCCGGGTTCCGCGTCCAGGCCGGCCTGGTGTCGAGCCTCGATCAGGAACAGGCGCGCGCGCAGACCGCGCAGACCGCGGCGCAGATCCCGACGATCGAGCAGAATTACGCCGCCGCGGTCAACCGGATCGGCGTGCTGACCGGCCAAGCGCCGGGCGCGCTCAAGGCCGAACTGGAAGCCGCGCAGCCGATCCCCACCAGCCCGCCCGATGTCCCCGCCGGCATCCCCGCCGACGTGCTGCGCCAGCGCCCGGACGTGCGGGCCGCCGAACGCAGTCTCGCCGCGGCGACGGCGCAGATCGGGGTCGAGAAGGCGGCGCTCTACCCGGCGCTCAACATCACCGGCAACATCGGCACTTCGGCTTCGGCGCTCGGCAATATCGCCAACGTCATCACCGGCGGCCTGTTCGCCGGGCTGACCCAATTGATCTTCGACGGCGGCAAGACGCGCAGCCGAGTGCGGTCGCAGGAAGCGGCGGCGGAGGGCGCGCTCGCCCTCTACAAGTCGACCGTGCTGACCAGCTTGGAGGATGTCGAGAACGCGCTCCAGGCGCTGCAGGCGGCGAAGCAGCGGCAGCGCGAGTTCGCGGTCGCGCTCGACGCGTCAAACGCCGCGGCGATCCTGGCGCGCAGCCAGTATCGCGCGGGGCTGACCGACATCACCACGCTCAACAACAGCGAGGCGGCGTTGCTGTCCGCGCAGAACGGGATCAACAGCGCGCGCGGCGACCAGGCCCAGGCGATGGTCGCGCTCTACCTCGCGCTCGGCGGCGGATGGGATCCCGCGCAGCCGCCCACGGTACCGCAGGGGTAAGACGATGGCGACGAACCAGGCCGAACTCGACCAATTCCTCGGCGGGCGCCCGCCCTCCAAATTCCGGCGCTACGCGATCTGGGCCGGCATCGCGATCGGCGCGGTGCTGGTCATCTTCCTGTTGATGCGGCTGTTCGGCGGCGCCGAGAAATCGGGCTATGCGACCGAACAGGTGCAAAAGGGCAACCTCACCGTCACCGTGTCGGCGACCGGCAAGCTCGCGCCGACCAACCAGGTCGATGTCGGGTCCGAATTGTCGGGTCTGGTGACCAAGGTGGTGGTCGACGTCAACGACCGCGTGGTCAAGGGCCAACCGCTGGCCATCATCGATCCGAGCCGTTTTCAGGACACGGTCAATCAATCCAAGGCCGCGCTAGACGCGGCCATCGCGACGGTCGGGCAGAACAAGGCGACGCTCGCCCAGTCGAACGCGACCTTGGCGCGCTATCAGCAGGTCAGCAAATTGTCGGGCGGACGGGTCCCGGCCAAGACCGAGATGGATCAGGCAATCGCCGATCGCGACCGCGCGATCGCGAATGTGAAGGCGGCGCAGGCCAATGTCGTCGCGGCGCAAGCGACATTGTCGTCGAACCAGACTCAGCTGACCAAGACGATCATTCGCTCGCCAGTCAACGGCGTCGTACTCGCGCGCCAGATCGAGCCGGGTGCGACCGTCGCCGCGAGTTTCAACACGCCGACCCTGTTCGTCATCGCCGAGGATCTCAGCGCGATGAAGCTCGAGGTCGCGATCGACGAAGCGGACGTGGGTAGCGTCAAGGAGGGGCAGCGCGCGACCTTCACGGTCGACGCTTTCCCCGGCAAGACCTTCCCGGCGACGATCACCCGGGTCGACGTAGGCTCCAATCTGTCGGCGCAATCGACAACCTCGAGCACGTCGAGCAGTAGCGGCACGACCGGCCAGGTCGTCTCCTATGCCGCCGAATTGTCGGTGCAAAATGCCGATTTCCAGTTGCGCCCCGGCATGACCGCGACCGCCGACATCGTGACGATGGAAAAAAAGGACGTCCTGCTCGTCCCTAATGCCGCGCTCCGCTTCAAGCCGCAGGCCGAGGCGGCGCCGACGGCCCAGGCGTCGGGCGGGATCGCCGGCGCGCTGACCCCGCGGATGCGGCGCCGCGGCGGCAATGCGGGCGGCGCCAATCCGCTCGAACGCGGGTCGAAGCAGTCCGTCTATGTCAAGCAGGCCGATGGCAGCCTGAAGGAGATTTCCGTCACCACTGGCGAGAGCGACGGTACGATGACCGAGATCACTGGCGGCGATCTGCAGCCGGGCATGCAGGTCGTGACTGGCCAGCTCGCGGGATCGGGCAGCAAGTCCGGCTCGGGCCGGCGTCGGTCGGGCGGCGGCGGGGCCGGCGGCGGCGGAAATGGCGGCGGTGGCGGCGGGCAGCGCGGTGGCCAGTGACGCGGCGGCAAAGGCCGGCGACCCGCTGATCCGGCTGCGCGGGGTCACCAAGACCTATGGCACCGGCGCGACCGCGTTCCAGGCGCTAAAGGGCGTCGACCTCGACATCGCGACCGGCGATTTCGTCGCGGTGATGGGGCCGTCGGGCTCGGGCAAGTCGACCACGATGAACATCCTCGGCTGCCTCGACGTGCCGACCGACGGCGAATTCGTGTTCAAGGGCCATCATATCGAGAGCCTCGACCGCGATCAGCGCGCGCTGCTCCGGCGCAAATATCTCGGTTTCGTGTTCCAGGGCTTCAACCTGCTCGCCCGCACCTCGGCGCTGGAGAATGTCGAACTGCCGTTGCTGTATCGCGGCGACCCCAAGGCGGAGCGGCGAGAGGCGGCGCTCGACGCGCTCGACAAGGTCGGGCTGAAGGAATGGTGGGATCACACCCCCGCCGAATTGTCCGGCGGCCAGCAGCAGCGCGTCGCGATCGCCCGCGCGATCGTCACCCAGCCGGCGGTGCTGCTGGCCGACGAGCCGACCGGCAATCTCGCCAGCGAGCGCTCGGTCGAGATCATGGAATTGCTGACCGATCTCAACAGGAATGCCGGCATCACCGTGCTGATGGTCACCCACGAACCCGACATGGCCGCTTTCGCC
>NZ_JBQCCN010000226.1:0-3517 GCF_051962185.1 Sphingomonas sp. | reverse complement strand
ACGGCGTTGCGGCTGACATCGCCCAGCGCCTCGGCGATCTGGCTCGCGGTCATGCCCTTTTCCCACATCGTGCGCAGCGTATCGATGCGGTCGTCGGTCCAGCTCATCTACATTCCTTCCAAACCGTCACCGGAACGGTTGCGGGGCATCGCGTCAGCGCCTACCTGCGTGGCCGATGGACGCGCCCACCACTTCCGGTGAGAAAATCACTGTTATGGCACCCCCCGGCGTTCCGGTGATCCGGAGCGTGAATTGGGGTGGCCTGAGAACCCTCTATGTGAAGGAGGTGCGCCGTTTCTTCAAGGTGCACCTGCAGACGATCTGGGCGCCGGCCGCCACGACCCTGCTGTTCCTGGTCGTTTTCACCGTCGCGACGGGGGCGAAGCGCCCGGTCGCGGTCGGCGGCGTCGACATTCCGTTCGGCGATTTCATCGCCCCCGGCCTCATCATCAGCCAGGGCATGATGGGCCCGGCCTTCGCCAATGCCAGCTTCTCTTTGTTGGTCGGCAAGATCCAGGGGACGATCGTCGATTATCTGATGCCGCCGCTCTCGACGATGGAATTGCTCGCCGCGCTCGTCGGCGGCGCGATGACGCGCGCGTTCATCGTCGGCTTCATCGTCTGGGCGGCGATGGCGATCTACGGCATCGGCGTCTGGCCGCAGCATCTCTGGGCGGTGGTCTGGTTCGGTTTCCTTGGCGCGGCATTCCTGTCGCTGCTCGGTGTGCTGACCTCGATCTGGGCGGACAAGTTCGATCACGCCGCGGCGGTCAGCAATTTCGTGATCATTCCGCTCGGCCTGTTGTCGGGCACCTTCTATTCGGTCGACCGCCTGGCGCCCGCGTTCAAGGCGTTCAGTCACGCCAACCCGTTCTTCTACATCATCTCGGGCTTTCGCTACGGCTTCCTGGGCACTGCCGATTCGCCGGTGCTGATCGGCAGCGGGGTGGTGCTCGGGCTCGACGTCGTGCTGGCGCTCGCCTGTTACTGGCTGCTCAACAAGGGTTGGAAGATCAAATCCTGACCAGCCTGGGCGGCTCGTCGTAGGCAGGGGGCGGCTGAACCGCGGCTGACGGCGGCGTTCAGCCCAGGCGCAACATCGTCCCGCTATTGCGCGTTGTATCCTCTCCACTGGAGTGCCGGTACGATGCGTATCCTGTTGATGTCTGCGGCGGGCGTGGCCGCCCTGAGCGTGGCGCCCGCAATGGCGCAATCCTATTCGTCGGGCTATTCGAACGGCTATGGCAGCAGCTACTCTCGCGTTGCGGTACCGCGGCCGTGGCAGGTGCGCTCGATGATCGATGCCGCCCAACGCCGTGGCGACATCACGGACGACCAGGCGACCAACATGCGCGAGGAGGCCGACGAACTCGCCCGGCTCGATCGCCGTGCCCAGCGCGACGACGACAGCGCCGCGCGTCGCGACGTGACGCGCCGGACTTTCGCCCTGTTGCGCGATTTGCGCGAGGCGCGGAGCGATTCCGGGAGCGACTATGCCTATCGCGGTCGTTCCTCGGGCTATCCGCCCGCCTACCGGACGCCGCCGCAGGGCGACTACGGCTATAACCGTTCTGCGCCCGGTTCCGACGATGACGAGCCTTACACGCCGCCCGCGGCGAGCGATTCCTATCGCGACGCACCGCCGTCATACGATCCCAACCGTGCCGCGCCGGAGGCTTACGATACCAACCGGGCGGCGCCTGAAAATTACGATCCCTACGGGGCGGCGCCGTCGACCGACGATCCCTATCGGGCAGCGCCCCCCGCCGGCGATCCCTATCGTGCCGCGCCCCCGTCGCGCGACGATCAAGGCTATGACGATCCGAACGGGCAGGACGATATGCCGGACGATGGGATCTACCAGCGGCGCAACTGATCCGGGCGGGGTGGTGAGGCGGCCCGTCACCACTGGCCGAGCTCGACGCATCTCCTGGGGAGGGCCCTGCGCGCAACCACGATCCCAATGCCGCTGACGATCGACCGTGACGGTCATGCACCTTGGGCATGATCTGCCCAACAAGTGCGATGGGTGATTCGATCCCATGGTGTTGACGCTCCATGGCCGTAACAAGTAAATGCCCGCTCCGGGCGGTCCGGATGGACCGCCTTTTGCTTTTTGCAGCCCGAGGAGACCCAACCGTGACCATCACCCCGCTCATGCCCGTCTATCCGCGGTGTGGCGTGCGGCCGGTCCGAGGCGAGGGTTGCTATCTGATCGGCGAGCGCGGCGAGCGGTATCTCGATTTCGCCGCGGGGATCGCGGTCAACGCGCTCGGCCACAGCAACGAGCATTTCGTCAAGGCGGTGCAGGACCAGGTCGCGACGCTGATGCACGTGTCGAACCTGTACGGCAGCCCGCAGGGCGAAGCGCTGGCCAAGCGGCTGGTCGACAACAGTTTCGCCGACACGGTGTTCTTCACCAATTCGGGCGTCGAGGCGATCGAGTGCGCGATCAAGACGGCGCGGCGCTATCACGACGTCAACGGCAATCCTGAACGCTACAAGCTCATCACCTTCAAGAACGCGTTCCATGGCCGCTCGCTCGGCGCGATCAGCGCCACCGACCAGCCCAAGATGCGCGACGGGTTCGAGCCGCTGCTGCCGGGTTTCGATTACGCCCGGTTCAACGATCTCGAGGGCGCGCTGGCGCTGATCGACGACGAGACTGCCGGTTTCCTGGTCGAGACGGTGCAGGGCGAGGGTGGCATGACCGCCGGCAGCCCCGAGTTCATCCAGGGCCTGCGCAAGGCGTGCGACGAGCATGGCCTGTTGCTGATCCTCGACGAAATCCAGTGCGGTTACGGCCGCACCGGCAAGATGTGGGCGCATCAGCATTACGGAATCACCCCCGACATCATGACGGTGGCCAAGGGGATCGGGAACGGCTTCCCGCTCGGCGCGTGCCTCGCGACCGAGGAAGCGGCCAAGGGCATGGTGATCGGCACCCACGGCTCGACCTATGGCGGCAATCCGCTGGCGATGGCGGCCGGCATGGCGGTGCTCGACGTGATGCTCGAGCCGGGCTTCCTCGAGCATGTCACCGCGATGGGCGATCGCCTGCGCGCGGCGTTCGAGCAGATGATCCCGAACCACGACACGCTGTTCGAGGAAATCCGCGGCAAGGGCCTGATGCTCGGCATCAAGATGAAGGAGCCGGCGGTCAGCCGCGATTTCGTCGCCCATCTGCGCGACAATCACGGGCTGCTGACGGTGGCCGCGGGCGAAAACGTGTTTCGCGTCCTGCCGCCGCTGGTGATCGAGGAAAGCCACATCACCGAATGTATCGAGCGGCTGAGCGAAGGCGCGCGGACCTATGCCGCCGCCATGCAGCCGGCGTGAGGGTAATCAGTTCAATCCTCCCCATTCATGGTGAGGGGGACCGCGCGGCGCAGCCGCGCGGTGGAGGGGGGTATCCTTCTCGGCTTGGCTGGCGGCACGCCCCCACCCCCCAGCCGCGGCGCGGCGCGGTACCCCTCCCCCCAAACCCGGGGGGATTTTAGGAATGCGCCCATTCCAC
>NZ_JBQCCN010000225.1:0-46826 GCF_051962185.1 Sphingomonas sp. | reverse complement strand
CTGCCCGCCACCGTTGCCGTGGCCACCGCCGCTGCCGTTGCCTCCGCCGCTGCCGTTTCCTCCGCCGCTGCCGTTTCCTCCGCCGCTGCCGTTGCCTCCGCCGCTGCCGTTTCCACCGCCGCTGCCGTTGCCGCCACCGTTGCCGTTTCCACCGCCGCTGCCGTTCCCGCCACCGTTGCCGTTTCCACCGCCGCTGCCGTTTCCACCGCCGCTGCCGTTTCCGCCGCCGTTGCCGTTCCCGTTGTCGGAGCCCTTGCCACCGCCCGAGCCCTTGCCATCGCCCGAATTGCCCGGTGCGCCGTTATCGTTGCCGCGCGCGAGCGGGACGACGGCGACCGCCGCGACCGAGACGGGCGGCGCGCCGTTACCCACCAGCCCACCAGTGGTCGACGACAGGTCGACCGGCTTCGCTTCGACTGGCTGCGTGATCACGCTGTTGGACACATCGCTCCAAGCGAAGTCGTCCGAGCCTTTGGCGTCGGTATTCGCCACCTTGGGTTCGTCTACGCCCTTCACTTCACCGGTCTTCGGGCCTTCTGCCGGAGCGGCGCCCCGCCCCGGCGAGTCGATCACGCGACTCTGGCCGCCCTGGATCGACAGTCGATAGCGATCGCCCGAGCTGACCATCGCGACCATTCCGGGGCGGACGAGATCGTTCGCACCGCCATCGACCGTCGACACGCCAACCGCGCCGTCGAGCACCTGCAGCGAGGTGCCGGCATCACCGACCGTCACCGAGAAGGTCGTGCCCTTCACAACGGCGGCGAGATAGGGGGTCTGCACGCCGAAATGCGGCTTGTCGGTATGCTTGATCCTGAACAGGCTCGTGCCCCATTCGAGGAACACCTGCATCAGCGATGCGGACTTCGCATCGGGGAGGCGCACGCGGCTGGAAGCCGACACCGTCACGAAATCTTCCCCGCGGACCAGCACCGCGCGCGACGACGTGCCCGTCAACAGCGTCGCACCCGCCGCCACGACCGAGCCACGCCCGACCGGGTGATCGCCGGCGGTATCGCGCACGACGACGCGCCCGCTCGCCTCGCTCAGCGTCCAGCCGGCACTCTGCGCGAACGCCGGACCTGCCGTAAACAGCGCCAGCGCGCCGAGCGTCGTCTTCAGGAAAATGTTCATGAGCGTCCCCAATCTTGGGACAGCTCTTAACGGTCGGGGCTGAAACAGTGCTTAGCGGCTTAGGTTAAAACGCCGGGAAGGTTTGATCATTTCGTAAGGATTTCACTCTAATTCGCCTCTTGTACGGAGGTTAGCGTGCAGTATCGGGCCGGGTTTTTCGTATTAACCTATGTCAGTATTGCTGCGGCGCCCGAGGCGCACGCGCAGTCGGCGCTTGACCGTACAACGCCGCCCGTCCGGGGCCCCGAGACGACCGCACCCGACGTCCCGCCGTCTGCGCCGACCGTCGCGATCGACAATTCCGCGCCGGTGACGGCAACTCCGATCGACGCGCCCGCGATCACCGTCGGCGCGATCTCGCTCAACGGGTTGGCGGTCCTCAGCCTCGACCAGTTCACCGACATCATGGGCGACTATATCGGCCGCTCGCTGAGCCCCGCCGATCTCGCCGCGTTGGCCAATCGTGTCGCGCAGCGCGCGCGCGACCGCGGTTATGTTTTCGCCGCCGCCCGGATCGCGCCGCAGAAGCTCGCCGCCGGCATACTGGTCGTCGAAGTCGACGAGGGCCGGATCGACCGCATCGACGTGCAGGGCAGCGACAACAAGGCGGTGCGCGCGGCGCTCGATCCGCTCGCCAATGGGCAGCCGGTCTCGATGGACGATCTCGAACGGCGCCTGCTCATCGCCGGCGACATTGACGGCATCCGCATCAAGCAGACGCGCTACGTCCGCGACGGCGAACAGCGTGTGCTGGTGGTCACCGTCGTCCAGAACAGAGCGACGGCGCGGGTGGCGATCCGCAACGACGGAACGCGCCCGATCGGCCCGGTGCAGATCCATATCGAGGGGATGGTCTCGCAACTGCTGGCGTCGGACGATTCGCTGACGGTCGACTATTCGACCGCGGTGCCGCAGGTCGACGAGTTGCAATATGCCCGCGTCCGCTACGAAAAGCGGCTCAACGCGTCGGGCACCGAGCTGTCGCTGACCTCGACCTTCTCGGCGGTACGGCCGGGTTCGTATCTGTCGGGTTACGAGATTCTCGGCCGCAACTGGTCGCAGTCGATCGCCGTCCTCCAGCCGCTGCTTCGCCGCCGCCGCGCCAGCCTGTGGCTCAACGCCTCGGCGGAGATCGACAGCCTCACGCAGCGGCGCGGTGGTCAGCTCGTCCGCCGCGACCGCGAAACCGTGCTGCGGCTGGGCCTCTACGGTTACGAGGATTTCCTCGGCGGCCGACTGCGCGCGAGCGCGGTGCTGTCGCAGGGCCTCGATCTGTTCGACGCGACCGAACCGGGCGACCCGCTGGCATCGCGCTACGATTCAGACGGGAGCTTTACCGCCGCCAATCTGTGGTTCGAATGGACCCGCTCGCTGGGATCGGGGTTCAGCGTACGCTTGGCGGGCGACAGCCAGCTCGCGTCGCAGCCGCTGCTCATTTCCGAGGAAGTCGCGCTGGGCGGCAGCGGATTCCTGCGGGGCTATGACTGGAGCGAACGCTCGGGCGACAAGGGCGCGATGGGGTTGGCCGAACTGCGCTACGACGTGAAGCGGCCGTTCGGCATCGCCGATCGCGCACAACTCTACGCGTTCGGGGATGGCGGCGTAGTGAGGAACCTGTCGAACGGCTTCGGCGGCGGGTCGCTGGCTTCGGCCGGCGGCGGCGTCCGCGTCGATTTCTCGCGCGTCATCGGCGCGACCGCCGAAGTCGCCGTGCCGCTGAGCGGGCCGCGCTATGATACCGGCAACCGTCAGCCACGGCTGAATTTTGGCCTGTCCACGAGTTTTTGAGAATTGCTCGCGGCCGCTTTACGGTGTGTCGTGTGAAGCGGTCGATGACCGCACTGGGACGCGCGCTGACCATCGCCAACAGATGGCCGCTTTTGGGAAACTCCAAGGCGATCTGAATGACCGAGATTGGGGCGCATTGCCGCCAGGCCGTTCCCGCCCCCATAAGCCGACTTCCTGTGTTGACATACGCCTGCTTGCCGCAGCTTAGATTGCAGCACCATTGGAGGAGAAAATATGCCCGGAAGTTTGTTGGCAACCCCGTATCCGAGCGCAGCTGAGTGGAAGAAACTCGTGGAGGAGTTTTCTCCAGAGGCGATTGCGCACAAACTTCTGCTTTCCCACGTCCCCTATGTCTTTAGGGATGAGCCGCTAAAGTTTGCCCTTTTTCGGAAGACCATTGCCGATGCCTTCGATGTCGAGCCAAGCAATGTCTTTATTGTTGGAAGCGCCATGGCGGGCAGAAGCCTAAAAGGTAAATCCATCGAAAAGGCTTATTCCAGCAAGAGCGACATCGACACGCTGATCGTTTCCGAGCATCTGTTCACGACATACGTCATGAAGTCGCTCGCATGGATCAAAGACTGCACTAAGCCTGATTTCACGACCAAGCCGCATCCTACTTCTCCATCCGTAGCGGCCGACAAGACCAAACATATTTTTTGGCTCGCTGATAGCGCGCACAAGGGCATTTGGCGTCCAGATAGCCTGCCGCCGGAGGCTGACGCGAGAAACGAATTCTTTGATAAGTTCTCAGCAGTCTCATTGAAAACATTAGGCCTCCAACTTTCGGAAGATACGGTCGCCAAAGTTAATGGCCGAGTTGCTAGGTCATTCGATGATGCGGTGCGCGATCTCACCAGCAGCCTCTCGAGGCTTAGGAAGGAGTTCAGGAACGAGCCTGTCGAACCCGAGGTCGATCCATCCGATAACGACATGACTGCCTCACAGAAGGGCAGTTAGCCACGGTATCGCTGACGGCCAACATGAGTTGAACCAGCGACCGCTTTTAGAAACCCCCGTTGGTCCGCTGGACGTCCGAAATTAGGGCGCTTTGCTGCCTAATTTCTCAGTGAGTCATTCGTCAGCGGGCCGTATACCTGCGGTCTAAATTCTATAACTCCCGGCAAACGCGTTCGACCGCTCTAGCGGCAACCCTACAATTTCGAACGAATAGCCCACGCTCTCAATTCTAAATGATGGATCCCACTACCGAGCAACGTGCTAAAGTTCGTGGAAGTCCTCCTCGCGAAATTCCAATGCTCCCCTCGTTCCATCATGCGCTCGGATTTCCTCCGCCCGACGAAGCTCGACGCGCCGGATTTTACCCGAGATGGTCTTTGGCAGCTCGCTGAACTCGATCCGCCGTATTCTCTTGTATGGTGCCACGCGCGTGCGGACGTGTCGAAAGATCGACAGAGCAGTATTGCGATCGGGGACTTGGTCGGCCGCCAGGACGATATACGCTTTGGGCACTGCAAGTCGCAGAGCATCCGGCGCCGGCACGACCGCCGCCTCCGCGACGGCCAGATGTTCGATCAGGACACTCTCCAGCTCGAATGGGCTGATGCGGTAGTCCGACGCCTTGAAGACATCGTCACGCCTGCCGACGAACGTGTAATAGCCATCCGGGCTGCGCGACGCGACGTCGCCAGTGCGATAATAGTCCCCTGCGACAGGATCCACGTCGTTGCCGTCGGTCCGATAGCCGCACATGAGTCCTCCGGGGCGGGACGACAAACGGAGTGCGATCTCACCCTCGTCGGCCTCGCTATCGTGCTCGTCGAGCAGCACGACGTCGTAGCCCGGCAGCGCGCGTCCAACCGAGCCCGCTCGACCCTCCTGCCCCGGCGTGTTCGCAATGAGAGCCGTCGTCTCCGTCTGACCATATCCATCGCGGAGGGTGAGATCCCAGGCGCGCTCGACCGCCTGGACGACTTCCGGGTTAAGCGGTTCGCCTGCGGCGCAAACGGTGCGTAGCTTCGTGGTCCAGCGAGTCAGATCCTCCTGGATCATCATCCGCCAAACCGTGGGCGGCGCGCAGAGCGACGTCGCGCCGTGACTGGTAATCGCGTCCAGAAGAGCTGGAGCGCTGAAGCGACCGAGATTGGCGACAAGAACCGTGCTCCCGGCGTTCCAGGGAGCGAACAGGCAACTCCACGCGTGTTTGGCCCACCCCGGGGAGGACACGTTGAGGTGAGTATCCTCGGGGGTCAGGCCCAGCCAATACATCGTCGAGAGGCTGCCAATCCCGTAGCTCCGGTGGCTGTGCACTACGAGCTTGGGCTTCGATGTCGTGCCCGAGGTGAAATACAACAGAATGGGATCGTCCGCACCAGTCTCGCCGATCGGCGTGAATTCGGCGGGCGAGCGATGCAGTTCGTCGAACGAGAGCCAGCCGTGGGGCGGTTCTCCGGCGGCTATGCGGACCATGTCCGTGCCAATCGCACCGAAACGTTCAGCGAGATCCGCGTCCGCGATCAGTAAGCGCGCGCCGGCAACAACCAGGCGCTCCGAGACTTCGTCCGGCGTGAGCAGCACACTGGCGGGAACCGTCACTGCGCCCAGCTTCATCGCGGCCAGCATCGTCTCCCATAGTGCGGGCCTGTTGCTGAGCATCAGGAGGATGCGATCGCCCCTCTTCACGCCTAGACGACGCAATCCGTTCGCCACCCGGTTTGACCGCTCCGACAACTCCGCGAAGGTGATACGCGCGGCGTGCTCACCGACGATGTGGAGTGCGACGCGGTCCCGCCGGTCGCTGTCGGCAAGGACGGCGTCGAACCAATCGAGCGCCCAGTTGAACCGATCTACCGTCGGCCAGCGAAACTCCGCGACTGCCCGATCGTGATCATCGCGAAGATCGAAAAGCAGGTCGCGCGCCTCGAGGAAACTCAATCCACCCATCCCTTCATCCCCTTAACGGCTCATCCACGGCGCGCATTATCACGATGCCGTCACACCCCCCTCGGTAGATCCTTG
Organism: Sphingomonas sp.; assembly: GCF_051962185.1. Classification (GTDB taxonomy): domain Bacteria; phylum Pseudomonadota; class Alphaproteobacteria; order Sphingomonadales; family Sphingomonadaceae; genus Sphingomonas. The sequence continues at coordinate 40,925 of NZ_JBQCCN010000225.1, read as the reverse complement.
AAGGCTACATCGCGGTCGAGGCGCGGCTCGAGCGGAAGACCGAGCACGCGTTCGGCGACGATGTTCTTGAGAATCTCGTCGCTGCCGCCGGCAATCCGTAACGCCGCGCCCCAGAAGAAGCTGTGCTGGAAACGGCTGCTCAGAGCCAACGCATCGTCGTCCATCACGATGCCGTGCTGATCGAGCCGGTCGATGGCCTCGGTAGCCATGTCCTGCATCAGACGTGCTGAGATGAGCTTCCCGATCGACGCTTCAGGCCCTGGCGTCTGGCCGCGGCTCAGCGCGGTCCGCGTTCGCAGCCGCGCTAGCTTCAGTCCCTGCGAGGCCACATACCAATTGGCGAATTTTTCACGGAAGCCGCCATCATCGAGCACTGAGCGCGCGTCGGATCCATAGGGAAGGTCGATCACGAGATCCAATAGCTCTCGGCTGTCAGGGCCAAGCCCGCCGCCGACGGAGAGGCGCTCGTTCATGAGCGTGATGAGCGCGACCTGCCAACCTTCTCCGACGCCTCCAATTCGTTGCTCGTCCGTCAGGCGGAGATCGGTGAAATATACCTCGTTGAAGTCGCTTCCGCCGGACGCCTGGTGGATCGGCTTCACCTCCACGCCCGGAGCTTTCATGTCGATCCAGAACATGGTCAGGCCGCTGTGTTTGGGTACGTCCGGGTCGGTGCGTGTTAGAAGCAACCCGAAGTCGGAATAATGCGCACCAGAGGTCCAGACCTTCTGCCCGTTGACGAGCCAGTCTCCAGATCCATCATTCACCCTCGACGCGCGTGTCCGACTGGCGGCCACATCCGAGCCGGCCGACGGCTCGGAGAATAGCTGGCACCATATCTCCTCACCGCGGAGAGCGGGACCGACGAAGCGCTTCTTGTCGCCTTCTCGTCCCGCGGTCATGATCGTCGGCACGCACATGCCGAGACCGATCGTGTAGATCCCCGAGGCGGCGCCGCGCTTTCGTTCCTCTTCCTCGAAGATGATCTGTTCGGATGGCGTACCCCCGGGGCCGCCCCATTCGACTGGCCACGTGATGCATGCGAACCCGGCATCGGCCTTGCGGGCCTGCCAGTCCCTGGCAACGCGGATCTCCTCCTCGTTCTCACGACCGGGCGTGTCGCTGAAGCGAACCTCAGGTGCGTTCTCGTCGAGCCACGCTCGCGCACGGGCGCGGTAGGCGGCTTCATCTGGGCTATCGGTGAAGTCCATTACATCCCTCTCGGTCAGTGCGCTCGCCGAGGATCGAGCCGGCGGAGCAGCCGGTCGGACCAGACCGGTGGTCCCCCGAGTACCAGCGCTAGCTGCCGCGCGCGCCGGACGTGCAAATGGCAGTCAACCTCCCAGGTGAACCCCATCCCGCCATGGACGTGCAGGTTTTCCTTCGCGGCGACATCATACGCCTGTGTTCCCGCAATGCGGGCGGCGGCGGCAGCTTCAGGCAGTTCCGGTGCGTCGGCGTCGAGCGCCCAGGCACCGTAGTAAGCATTGGATCGTGCGAGCTCGATCCTGACGTAAACGTCAGCGAGCTTATGCTTGATCGCCTGATAGCTGCCGATCTGTCGCCCGAAGGCGAAGCGTTCTTTGGCGTAGCGGACTGCGCTTTCGAGACAGCGATCCGCGCCACCGATCTGCTCGAATGCCAGCAGGGCGGCAGCGCGGTCGAGGATGCTGGACAACAAGGCGCCGCCTCCCCCGGCAGCACCGAGCCTCTCACACTTCAAACCGTCGAAGATGATCTGCGCGGCGCTTCTGGTCGGATCGAGCGTCCGCAACGGTTCGCGGGTGACACCCTCGTCGGCAAGATTCGCTACGAACAGGCCGACGCCTTTCTCGTCCTGGGCCAGGACGATTGCATGCGTGGCGACGTCTCCGTCGGTCACCGGCGACTTCTCACCAAACAATCGGCCCTCGACAACATAGACCGCCGCTGACTCGGCGGTGTAGCCCGGCCCTTCGCTGGTCGCGAGGCAACCGATGATGTCGCCGCGCGCGACGCCGGGGAGATATGCGTCTCGCTGCTCGTCGGTGCCGATCGCCAGGATCGCCTCCGCGAAAATGTAGACGGTCGAAGCGAAGGGGATCGGGGCAACGGCGCGTCCCAGTTCCTCCGCGATGGCGCAGAGTTCTACGTAACTGAGCCCGTTTCCGCCCCACCTCTCGGGAATTGCCACGCCGGTCCAACCCATTTCGGCGACGGCGCGCCATAGTTCGCGATCGAACGGCATGCCGTCGTCGTCCAGCACCTTGCGCGTCACCTCCATCGGGCACCGCGCCGCAAGAAATCGCCGCGCTTCCTCCTTGAGGAACTTCTGCTCGTCCGAATAATCAAAGTTCATTCAGTCGCTCCTCGGGCGAAGCCGGTGCTGAGCGGCCCTGACCGGTGTCCGTCATCTCGCTCAGGAGGCTTGCTGCGCGGCGCGGGCGGCGAGCATTTTCTCGACGTTGGCGCGCACCGCCGGTGGCAGGCTCTCGATGTCGATCGGGGTCCCGTTGACCAGCATCGCCTGCATGTGGCCGATCTGATGCATCTGAAACGCGTGATCCATCGCCGCCTTCCGACCCGCCTGGTCCTGCGCGAAGTTCATTGCCTGCTTGACCAGCTTCATCGTGAAGGGGTTGTTTGCGGCGATGGTTGTCGCGAGCTGGAGCGTGCGCTCGGCGAGATCGACGCGCGGCACCACGTGGTTGACCATGCCGAGTCGACGCGCGTCCTGCGCTTCCAGCCAACCGCCGGTGAACAGCCATTCCTTCGCTGTGCGGACATTCATCTCGTAGGTGTGCTGAAAGAACTCGACGCCGGGGATGCCCATCTCAGCTGCGGTGGCGTCGCGGAAGCGTGCGTCCTCCGAGCACACGATCAGGTCGCACGCCCAGGCCAACATCAGTCCCCCCGAGATTACAGCTCCCTGCACCTGCGCGATCGTCGGCTTCGGGGCGTTGCGCCAGCGCTCTGTGATCTCGAGGTAGATTTCCTTCTCCCGCGCGTAGGAGCCATGCCATCCCGCGCCACCATATTCCGACCACAGACCAACGACGCGGTCTGACGGAGGGTTCGTCGGACCATCGCCGCCGATATCGTGCCCGGCGTTGAAGTGATCGCCTGCGGCGGCAAGGATGATCACGTTGATCTGATCATCGGCACACGCGCGTTTGAACGCGTGATCCAACTCATACGTCATGACGATGCCTTGGGCGTTGCGCCGGTTCGGGCGGTTCATGACGATACGCGCGATATGCGGTGCCGGCGTCTCGTAGATCAGCTGCTCGTAGGTTTCTTCCTGCATGTTCCGCCCCTTCAGTCCACGCGCCGCACCAGGCATCGTTCCGCCGGATCGCCGACGGTTCTGGCGACCATCTGCAACACCGCGGCGCGCGTCCAATGCGTTTGCCGCGATCGCTATGAAGCTGTGGAATAGACCGAAGCCGTGCGGGGCTGGTCTATGCGTGCGCGGCATGCCCGTTGACGCTTTGGCGCGGGCACGACGTCCGGGTCGCTGCTACCAACTATTCTCGATACCGCACCTGAATCGGACTTTCATGTCCGACGACGCGGCGCGGGATGAGGAGAAATGAACTTGGCGACTAAAGGGTATGATCCCGCGACTGCGGACGGCTCGTTGATGCCCATTGGCGATCTGCTTGCTCATCACGCCAGGCGCGATCCCGGCAGACCTGCAATCACCTTCGCAGGCAGAACCGTCAGTTACGCCGAGCTCGACGAGAACTCGAACCGGAGAGCGCGGCAACTGGCGGCACTAGGTGTCGAGGAAGGTGACGTCGTCACACTCGCGATCCCGAACGGTTTCGAGTTTTATGAAACCGTCTTCGCGGTTTGGAAGCTCGGGGCGATACCAAACAACGTCTCGCCGAAGCTGCCCGCAGCCGAGCTGCAGGCGATCATCGAACTTGCGCGCCCGCGCTTGCTTGTCGCACCGAAGAATGTCGGCGCAGGCAGCCATGCGTTCCTTGTCACGGGAACTCCCCCCGGGGACCATCTGTCCGCCGAGCCTCTGCCGACGAAAGTATCGCCGAGGTGGAAAATCGCGACAAGCGGGGGCTCCACCGGACGGCCCAAGCTTATCCTCGACAAGCGGCCCGCGCTGTGGGGACCGACGGATACGAGCCTTGGCCTGCTGCCCGGCGACACGATGCTCAATCCCGGTCCGCTCTACCACAACGCCCCGTTCGCGATGAGCTGCAGCAACCTGTTTACCGGCGGTCATGTGGTGGAGATGGGACGATTCGACGCGGCATCGGCGCTGGAACTGATAGAACGCCACCGCATCCAATGGGTCAATTTCGTACCGACGATGATGCATCGCATCTGGCGCCTGCCGGCCGAACAACGGGAAGCGCTCGATCTGTCGTCGCTACGCGTCGTCTTCCACATGGCGGCGCCTTGTCCACCCTGGTTGAAGGAGGCGTGGATCGGTTGGCTGGGAGCTGATCGGATCTTCGAGCTCTATGGCGGCACGGAAGGTCAGGGTTTCACCGTCATAACCGGCGGGGAATGGCTGGAGCATCGGGGTTCCGTCGGGAGGGTCTTGGACGGAGCTCGATTGCGCGTCCTGGACAACGATGGCGAGGATTGCGCGCCCGGAGAGGTCGGGGAGATTTATCTGCTGCCCGATGGCGGCCAGAATTCGACTTACGAATATATCGGCGCGACGGCGAAGGCGCATGGAAGATGGGAATCCCTCGGCGACCTCGGCTATCTTGATGTCGACGGCTACCTCTATCTGGTCGATCGCCGCACGGACCTCATCCTCGCCGGCGGTGCCAACATCTATCCGGCGGAGGTAGAGGCAGCGCTCGACGAGCATCCCGGCGTCCTGTCGAGCATCGTGATCGGTCTCCCCGACGCTGATCTCGGTCAGCGCGTTCACGCGATCGTGCAGCTCACTGAAGCAGCGGGCGACCAAGTTGACGATCAGGTGCTGAGCGATTTTCTTTCAAGCAAGCTCGCGCGCTACAAGCTGCCGCGCAGCTTCGAATTCGTTTCGGAGAACCTGCGGGACGATGCCGGGAAGGCGCGCCGGTCAAAGTTGCGGGAGGAACGCTTGGACAGGAATACTGAACCCACGGCGTAGCGCCGCGATCAAGCGTCCTCGATCTGGTCCCGACAGGCCTTGATGAAGGCTCGGACAGCCGGCCGTGGGCTCGACCGGAGTCGGGTGGCGATACACAACGACGCGAGCGGCCAGGAATCCAGGTAGGGAACCCTCGTGAAACGGCGCTTGAAAGACTCGTGGTTAGCGTAGTCGATCGAGGCGATCCCGATCGCGTCGCTCCTCGCCACGATCCGGGCGGCGAGCGGGAAGTAGTCGATAAAATGGAGCTTGGTATGGGCCTCGACGCCCTCGGCCTCATAGATCCTACGGATCATAGAATCGTAGGGACGGGAGTCGGACGAGGAAATCAGAACGTATTTCGCGATCTCGGCGTCCGTCACCGTTTCACAATCCAGGATCGGGTGTCCGTTTCTCACGAAGAAGGTAGTTCTGATCGGCGGAAGAGAGTCCAGCCGAAAGTCCGGCTGCTCCACGAAGGCCGCCTCGAAACCCAGCGCGACGTCAATCGTGCCTGCTCTCAGGTGTTGAACAGCTCGCTCGAAGTTCGTGCCGGTGACCTCCAGCCGAATGCTTGGATGACGCGTGATCAGGGAGCCGAGCGGATTGACGAGAACCCAATCCAGGGATGCGGGGCAGACCCCGATCTTGAGATAACCTGCGAAAGGGTCGGATCCTGGCATCGAGCCGCGAAGAAGATCCTGCGTATCGTCGAGGATCCGCGCCGCGCGCTCGACAAAAGCCCGTCCTTCCTCCGTCACGATGATGCCGTGTGCCGTACGGTTGAAGATCAGATAGCCCAGTTGCCGCTCGAGGTCGGCGACGCCCTTTGTGATCGCCGACTGCGTCACGCCCACGCGGTCGGCTGCGGCGGTGAAGGATCCCGCACGCGCGGTGGCTACGACGTAGGATAACTTGCGATGCAGCACCCCAGCTGACTACATCGCTTCCCCTCGCTTCGCCAGCCGTGGGAAGATCCGCCGCCCGTTCGCACTGGCCATCGCCTCAGTCTCCGAACAGAAAATCCGTCAAGGACACTCGCCAGCGCTCTGGTTCGTCGAACCAGCCGTGTCCAACGTTCTCGAAGACTTCCAGCCGCCCCTTACCAGCCGGTAGGGCGGCGTAGATTTCACGGGCCAGCGGAGCTGGGACGACGGGATCGCGGTCTCCATGCAGGACGAGCGTCGGACACTGTATCCGCGAGAGGGCATTCCGGAAGTCCATTGTGTGCCAATCGCCGCCGGCGCTGAAGAAAGTGCCCAGCGTCCCTGGCTGGACGGTCACGCGGGTCATCACTTCCGGGTCCACACCGCTCACGGTGTACAGCGGAGCACAATAAGTGATGTAGTCCGGAAAGGCCTCCGCATCACCGTTCAAGAACCTCTCCGCTGCAGCGGCCGCTTCTGGCCCGCCGAGCCGCTCGAATACCCCGACCGACAGGGCGGGGTCACTGCGAGGGGCAGTGCAGAGCAGGGCGAGCTTTGAGAGCCTGTCCGGATACTTCGTCGCAAAGGCCTGAGCTACGAATCCACCAAACGAAGCGCCCACGACGTAGGGCTGCTCAAGTTCCAGCACGTCGAGCAGGCCGGCGAGATCTTCAGCCCATTGCGCCAGCGTCCATGTGGACGGCTCGCTCGCGTCACTGCGACCCATGCCGCGATGGTCGTAATAGATAACCTGCGCGTGGTCGGCCAAACTGTCGGTGAACGGCTTGAAGTTCGTGTGGTCGGATGCCGGCCCCCCGTGAACGAGAAGCACCGTCGGACGCTCCCGCATCGACGGCCCCTCCGGAACCAGGCTCTGACCGTCCAGATCGACGAACAGCCTTACGCCGTTGACGGCTACACGCATGATTCAAGTCCCCTTACAGTGCAGGCCAAAGTCACCATTCCAGGAGGCCGCTCAGCAAACGTTTCTGGACGCTTCGTCCACCGGTGATTGCGTTACGGCGCCAATCGGAGGAGGAAGGATATAAACCTTCGATCACGACACGCCGCAGTTCCTCCCTCGTCCGCGAGGAGACGCCGCGTCCGAACTTTAGCCACCGATCGGTCCGCAACGCGTCCCACACCGTCGGATTGTCGAAGGTGCCCACCTCGACGACGAGGCCGGCCCATTCCGCGAGCGGCGCGGCATTAGGCAGCCACGAGGAGAAGAGGCCGTTGTAAGTGGGAAGTAGCCCATCGCCCTCGAACGCGGCTGAAAAACTGGCTTTGCCATCTTCGCCGATCCATGAGCACACGCGCTCATAGGCATCCGATTGCGGGGGATGCATACAGATGTAGCAGAGCTCGCCGAATTCCCCGAGCCCAGTGTGCCATTCCACGAATGCGACCTTCTTCGAGGATGCGAGCAGCGGAGGCAGATGCTCTGTGACCATCCGGTTCGACCAGGCGGGAGCCCGCCCACCGAAGTTCAGGCCGGTCGGCTCATCGAATTGCCCGCCCGTCAGCGCACTGAGCGCGGGTCCCATTCCGTGCCGGCCGACCAATGTCGCGGCAAGCTCGGACGCCGACGGCCGTTCATCAAGCCAGTCGTCCGGACAGACGAGTGGATGGGCATCGACGTAGATCGGGTTCGATGGAAGTGGCGTTGTGAAGTCGAGGAAGTTGCGGTTGACGTCGATGTTCAGATCGTCGGTGCGCGAGAGATACGAGAAGCCCCACGGATTGAGACCGTGCAGCGCCACGACCTTCACCCCGTCGGGTATTTGGAGATCGCGCAGAAAGTCGATCTGGATGGCGGAGCCGGCATAGCCTTCCTGGCCATGCGTCCCCGAGACGAGAAGGAGGCACTTTTCCGCCTGGGGATCGCCGAACGTCGCGAAATCCATTGCCAGTTCTTCGCCGTCGCGCCCCAGCGTGGGGTGGATGACGGACTTGACCGGTGCATTCGCGGTTCGGGCGATCCCCAGGAATTTGGCGCGAGCGTCTACATAACGTTCGCTGTAGCTATCGAGCATTAGAAGTTGAACCTCACACCGCCGCCGATCGTCCGCGGCCGGAACCGACTGGCCGTAATGCCCTTCTGGGGAAAGCCGAGCAACGAGAAGTAGGGAGTGTAAAAGGAGGGCGCGATCGCCGATTGATTGTTCGTGAGGTTCTCGACGAACACGAACGCCGTCCAGTGCTTGGTCCCCAGTTCATACCTGGCGTCCAGACGGAGATTGTCTTGGCCGTACTGGGGCAGCTGGGAAAGGACCGTGAACGGCCGCTTGGACGCATACTGCAGGCTCGTACTGACCTTCCCGATCAGCGAGCCGATGTTGTGGCTCTGAGCTACCGAGACGGCGACCGACCATTCCGGAACCTGATTGAGTGGCGTCCCCGCGAAGAACAGCGGCGTGGCGGTCGCCGGGTTGGTGCCCGGCGCGTAGAAGTTCCGCTTGATCTCGGATTTCGTGTACGAGCCCGAGAAGTCGACGGAGAGCGACCTCACAGGGTGCATCCCAAGCAACCACTCGAAGCCCGTCGTGCGCGCGTCACCGGCGTTGAGCACGGTGTTGGCCGCAACAACGGTTCCCGGAACGACCACTGCCGCCGATTGCTGGATGTTCTTGATGTCGTTATGGAAAAACGCGCCCTCGAAGTGCAGCGCGTTGTTCAGCACGTCACCCTTGAAACCGACCTCATAGGCAGTGAGGTCCTCGGCATCGACGCGCCCAGTGCTGGTGGGCACGACCGACTGCGCGAGGAATGTGGAGAAACCGACATCGACGGTCGCCGGCCGGAAGCCGCGAGAGTAGGTCGCGTAGACGGTCGTGTTGCGGACCGGATGCACCGCCAACGTCGCCTTGGGGCTGAAGCGGTTCGTCGAATTGTGATTGAGCACGAGGTTCGGCAGCACGGGTCGGAAGTCGCTGCTGTTGTTGGTGGCGTCGTGGAAGTAGCTCCCGCCGAGGGTCACTTCGACCTTGCGATCCAGCAAAGCGAGCGTGCCTTCACCATAGACCGTGTACTGCTCAGACCTGGTGTCGTCATCGACATTGAACGGTGATCCGAGACCGGAAAGGTCTTGGCGCAGCGCCACGCGTCCGTTCTTGTAGAAGGCCCCGACAAGCCACGAGAAATCGCTTTTCGTGGTGGAGGACAACCGGACTTCCTGCGCGAATATCTTGGTTCGCAGGGTCGTTGGGATCGGCGCGACGAAGCCCGCGTCGTATGCGCTTCTCCAGTTGAGATAGCTCGAGGTGCTGGTGAGAGCCGCGCCCCCGAAATCGTAGTTAACCACGGCGCCGACCTGATCGTAATCGGTGCTGGTCCTAGTGTTGGTCAGCGCATACCACTTGTTGGCGCCATCCGCGCTATTCGTGCCATCCGCGTCGATGCGGCTCGCCGCACCTTGAAACTGAATTTTCAGGCGATCGGTCGGCGCGAACAGCAGCTTACCCCTAAGGTTGAGCCGCCGCGAGTAGTTGTAGTTCGTCAGATTGCGGTTGGGGGCCTCGATCCAGCCCGCATCGTCATTGTAACTGCCCGAGACGCGGAGCGCGATGTCGTCACCGATGGGCACATTGAGGGCGCCTCCGCCCATATAGTTCGTGCCGCCTCCCTGAGTGCTAGAGACGCGCCCCTCTCCCTTTTCCTCGAACGCGCCCAACACTGGATCTTTGGTATGGACGAGCACAACGCCGCCCGAGGTACCCGCTCCATATAGCGACCCCTGCGGTCCGCGGAGGATTTCGACCCGGTCGAGGTCATAGGGCGACGGATCAGGCAGAAAGTTCTGATTGATCAGCGAGAACGGAAGGTCGTCGAGGTAGAAGCCGACGGTCGCGGCGCCGAACGTCGCGTTGGCGCCGCGGATGCTGATAGAGGTGCCGCCGGCGAAGTTCGTGTCGGTGATTGATACGGCCGGGGTCGTTCCCAAAACGTCGACGAGGCTGCGCGCTCCTGCATCTTCCATGGACTTGCCATCGATGACGGACACCGCCGCCGGCGTATTCGTCAGCGTCTGCGGTCCCCGCTTAAGGGCAGTTACGACGATGTCGTCCTCGGCCGGCGACGATGTGTCTGCCGGAGCCGTGTCGGTCGCTGCATTGGTGGACTGAGGCTTTTCCTGACCTGCGGCCGGGCTCGCAATGGCGATCGCCAGCGCGAGCGCGGCAACGCCGGAGGTTGAACGGAATTTGATCATTTTTGCCCTCTCCTGAACCCGCTTTTCGCTTGTTGTTCGTATTCGCTAAATCGGTCCCGCCATCGGCCGACGATTTCACGCACAGGAAGCGACAGCACGAGCGGGGTGTCCAATGCCAAACGCCTGAACCGTATGCCGCTGAGGAATAGCGCTGGCAGTCTCACAACCTCCCGCAGGCCGACTCCAACTCTCCTCACATTGTGGATCGGGAACGCCGCGTTACATCTCAGTGCGATGTTCAGTCGGCACGCTCGGTGAAGGCGCCGATAGATTCCGCGAAGTGTCCCGAGCTCATGCATTGCTGTTGCGCTTCCGCCTCTAGGCGGATGATTGCCGCGAGGTCGTCGCCCTCGGCACCGACGGCCATCACTTCCTTCGTCTTTCGCAAGCCCATGGGAGAGGCTGCAAGCAATTCCGCTACGAGTTCCCGCGCGGTGTCCTCGAGCTTCTGGTCGTCGACGACCTGCGATACGAGGCCCGTGGTCAATGCGCGCTCGGCATGGATGAAGCGCCCAGTCATCATAAGTTCGGCGGCAACAGAACTTCCAACCATTCGCGGCAGAAAAAAGCTCGTTCCAAGTTCGCAGCCGGACAGACCTAGTTTGACGAACGCCACGTTCATCTTCGCGCTTTCGCCGGCGATCCGGATATCGGAGGCGAGCGCGAGGTTGAACCCGCCGCCACATGCTGGGCCGTGAATAAGCGCGACGATCGCCTGCGGACACGACCGCATCTTCAATATGATGCCTGTCAGCAACGAGCCCATCGCAGCTTCGCGTTCGAGCCGCATGTCGTCGTCGCCATCGAACCACTGAAGGTCGAGTCCGGAACAAAACGCTCGCCCTGCACCGCGCATGACCACGATGCGACGGGTGTCATCGGATTGAAGCCGCCCGAAGTAGTCCGAGAGTTCCCAGGCCATTTTCCCATCAAGCGCGTTGAGACTCTCAGGCCGATTCAGTGTCAGCCAATCGACCGCCCCGTCCCGGACGACGGCGATACGCGTATAGTCATGCACTCCCAAAGCGCTCCCAGCCGATAATCTTGCTAGACTACCGTTAGGGCCAATGTGACCTCCGGCGTCATTCCAATGCCGCTCACGCAATGCCGACCGGGCATAGTGATGGTGCGGTCGTGGTTATTCCTCCACGGCATAAAGCCGGCGAGATTTGCGCTTGGCTCGGCCGTGATGGGCCGTAGGGGAAGGACGTGGACGCTCAGCGGGCTGGGGGAGGTTAAATGGCCCACCGCTTCGCTGGGATTCGATGAGAGTTCTGACGGTGATAAGCGGGACGGCGAGAGAGGATTCCTGATGACCGACGTGCAGGGACGGGTCGCATTCATCACCGGCGGTGCGAACGGCATCGGACTCGGCATCGCACGGAGCTTGGCACGCGCTGGAGTCAAATTGGCGCTTGTCGACCTCGACACCGATGCATTGGACCGAGCGCGCAAAGAGTTGAGCCGCGTGACCGACGTCGAGATTTATCGGCTCGACGTTAGGGACCGCGATGAATACGCGGCCGTCGCGCAGAAAGCGGAGGAAGCGCTCGGGCCCGTCTCGCTGCTCTTCAATAACGCTGGTGTCGCGACCGGTGCACCTGCCGAGAAGCTGACTTACGCCCTTTGGGACTGGGGTATCGGGATCAACTTGAACGGCGTGATCAACGGCATCCAAACATTCCTCCCGCGGATGGTCGAAAGAGGTGCGGGAGGCCACGTCGTCAACACGGCGTCCGGATCCGGCCTAGCTGCGACGAGCTCCGGCGTGCTCTACTGCACGGCGAAATATGCTGTGGTCGGCATGTCGGAATCGCTCAATTTAGAACTCGCCCCCCGTGGGATCGGCGTGTCGGTGCTGTGTCCAGGACCGGTCGCCACGGATATCGTGGAACGATCGGCTGAAGCAACTCCGGCCACGGGCGCCCATCTGTCCGAGGAACAAGAGCGGCGCGGCGCGGCGCGCCGGGCCCACATGACCGCCCTGTTGCAGCAGGGGGTTAGCACGGCTGACGTTGGTGAGATGGTTCTTGCAGCGGTCCGGGCCAACGAGCTCTACATCCACACCGACCGGATGATGGAGGACTTCATCAAGCGTCGGACGAAAGCGCTGCTCGACGCCATGCCGGCCGGATCCGACGCATCAAGGGATGAGGTGATGGCGCGCTCGTTCACTGTGAAATCGTCGGATCAGAAACAATCCTCCTGAGCAAACAATCAAGATCGAAGAAGAGGCCACGAATGGTATCTGCCCAAGGGGCTGATGTTGGTTACTCGATCACTCTCGGGCCGGAATGTCCCCAAAGTTTGTCGTTCCCACCACGCCCAACGTCATATGAACGAACGACGGGTTTCGGGTTTGCGTCGAATTAGCCCGAACGACCGCAATTGGGGCGCCTAGTTGCCAGGCCGCTTTGCGCAGGCCTCCGCGTATTGCGACGGTCCAGTGGCTTATCGCGGGCGAAAGTGTGCATTGTATGAATGGTACGCACCGCCGGAAGCGGCTCAAACGTTCGCCAATTGTTGGCAGAGCAACTGCACAGGGAGGATTCAAGACGAGTTTCAGCCCCGTTCTAGGAATGATTGGAGCGAGCGTCATCACATCCGGGAACGAACGGAACCAGATCGCCAGACTGGCAGCCCCGTCGGCCTACCTGGAAATCGCGAAAGGGCAGTTGCTCTGACAATCCCGCTGACGATCCACCTTGCCGCCAAGACGATCGACTAGGAAGCGTCCCGCGCATCGCCGGCGGGCTGTTGTATCCACCGAGCAGCAGAGTTTCGCGACGAGCCAAAATAAAGGCGTATTTCCGGATATTTACAGGCAATTTGAATGAGAATTCGGTAGGAAATGCGGGCCACAGAACTGCGACTCCTAATGGGGCTTACTCGGGTCAATAAATCCCGACCTATTTTCGGTCGGGACGCCATTTTTGCCGGCGCGCGAGTTCGCCCGTTCTCACCAGGCCCATTCTATCCCAACCCGGCCATTTAGGGGAACGGCTGGCGTCATTTGATCTCGATACGCCAGGGAGAATGGGTTGCCGTACGCAAAACGGTTGGCGGCACTGTTCGTCAGATTATCGATCGACAGCGTGACCTCCATCCGCCCGTGCCGGACCCCTGCGAACAGGCCGAGCAGCCAGTAATTGCCCTGGCTGACGTCCAGCAGATCGCCTGTTCCGAGCACCGAGCGGCCAACATAATCGGCAGTCAGACCAATCCGCGGTATCGCGCCACGCTTCTTCCATTCGTATGACAGGCCGGCGTGACCGGCAAAAGGCGGCGTTTCGGCCAGCCGACGATTATCCATTCTGGACTGGTCGGCGATGGGGCCGGAGACGATATTGTCGGTGAACAGGAACGAGCTCTCCAGGTGCAGTCCGGGCACCGGCACCCAATCGATATTGCCTTCCCCGGTCTGGATACGCGCGTTGCCGATATTGGCCGTATAAGGCTGGCCACGCCGATCGATCAGATCAGCCTGGATATCGCGCCAACCCGCGATCGATACGCTTCCCGAAAAGGATAGGCCCGTGGGCCCGGCGCGAAGCTTGCGGATACCGACCTCACCGACCGTGATCGCGTCCGGCCGGTAGTCCGCTACACGACCTATTCCTCGCGCGACGGCGAGACCCCCCGTGCGGTATCCCGTCTGGAATCGCGCAAAGAGGGCGAGTTGCGGCGTGAGCCGCCAGGACATCGCAACCGTCGGGTCAAAGCGGCGGCTCAACCGCCCTTTCACGAAATTCTCGGACTCGGGAGTGCTCGAGGGATCGCCATCGGTGCGCGCCATCGTCGCTCGCCCGCCCGCCGTCAGCGACAGGCCAGGCGATAGCGCGAAGGTCGCCTCGCCGAACAACGATGCGGCCTTGGTGACGTTGGTCACACCGATGATGTCGAAATTGCCGCCCGGCGTGCCGATCGCGCGCGTCAGGATGTCCTGATCGCTCACCAGCGTGAACCCGATCACCCAGGACCCACCGTTCGGGAGCGATCGCGACAGCCGGGTTTCCTGGCTCAGCAGTGTCTTGTCGCGATTGGCGGTATAGATGACGAAGGAAGGTCCCGCGTCGGTTGGACGCCGCGGCGTGGCATCGAACTGATCGGTCGCCTGATAGCCGACGATTCCGGTCGCCGAGAACAAGCGCAGGCCATTGTCCCAATCCTTGGAAATGACCATTCGGCCGAACAACAATTGGTTGTCGAATGGCTGCGCGATGCGCGAGCGCCGGGTCAGCGGCCCCTCGGCAAGCTCGGCATATTGGCCGTCCCGCGTATCGATCCATTGGCCGGCGGCGCCCAGTTCGACCTGCCAGCCGCCGCCGGTCTCCAGCCGCGCCGCGATCCGCCCCCCGACCGTATCGGAGCGGTTGATGTCGGCAAGCCCCCGACCCGCGTCGTCGATATATCCACCGTCGCGGCTGCGATAGCCGACCGCCCGCACGCCCAGCCGGTCGGGGAGGATCGGCAGATTGACCATGCCGGCGACATCGAAACCCGGCGTGCCTCCGAGCGTCGCCGAGATACCGCTCGATACGGAGCCCGCGACCGACGAAAGATCTACCGGGTTGGACGTCAGCCTGATCACGCCACCGATGGCACCCGAACCATAAAGCGTGCCCTGCGGACCTTCCAGCACGTCGACGCCGCGCATGTCGTATAATTTCAACCCCGGGTCGGGCCCCGAATAATTGAGCTGCACGTCGTCGAGAGAGATGCTGGTCGGCGATTGGGTGCTGCCGCTGAAGCTGCTGTCCGCAATGCCGCGAATGAACAGCTTGTTCCGTCCCGCGCCCAATTGCGTGCTCTGCAGGATCGGCCTGTCCGCCGCGATGTCGGTCATGTCGGCCAGTCCGCCCGAGGGCAGCGAGCCGCCGCCGATTACCGTCAAGCTGCCGGGATATCTGAGGAGCGGGATGCGCTGCTTGCTGGCAGTGACCACGATATCGGGAAGTGAGGCGAGAGCCTCAGGCCGTCGAGGCACCGGGCGCGGCGTGCGATGCTGCTTCGGCACCGCTGCACGTACGATCCGAAAGCCACCACCGGCCGCGCGAGCCTCGTAACCGGTAGCCCGAAGGAGACGATCGAGCGCTTCACGCACCGGCATTCTGCCATTGAGCGCCGGGGTACGGACGGATCGCAGGCCAGGTTCGGTGCTGATGATCTCGACCCCGGTTTCCCGCGCCAATGTCGTCAGCGCGATATCAAGGGTCGCGGCGGGGATCGAAACCGCGGCGTCCCGCGCATAGGCGGCCGGCGCAACGCCGACCATCGCGCAAAACAGGGATGTCGCCAGACTAGCGCGAAGCCGTCGTCGCGCCGGACAATATCCATCGTTCGCCGTCACGCCGCCACGTTGCCCCGATCAGGTCGGCCAGATGCGGGATATCCCGATCGGCGGCGCCCGTGAAGCGGATCATGCCGGTAAAGGGGCGCTCGGACAAGTCGCCTTCCACCCTGATGTCGAACGCATAGAGGCGCCTGAGCGTCGCGACGACACTTCCGATGCGCTCGCCATCGAAGCTCACCATGCCGCTTCGCCATCCGCCGACCAGAGCCGGTGCGACCGTGCTTCTGACGATCCTTCCGCCGGCACTTTCCACCGACAATGCGTCCCCGGCGTCCAGCCGCACCGCATTCCTCTTGGGCTCGAACAGCACCGCGCCTTCGGACACTTCGACGTTGAGGCCGTTGCCGACATGCGTGACGTTGAACACAGTACCGAGGTCCCGGATCGTCATGCCGCCCGCCGTCATGGTGAAGGGATGTGCGGCGTCATGACGGACATGGAATACGGCCTCCCCCTGATCGAGCATCGCGGTTCGCGGATCGTCGCGCTCGAGCCTGAGCGTTGTACCACCGCTCATCTCGATCCGCGTGCCGTCGCCCAAGGCGATCGTACGCCGCTCCCCATTGGCCGTCGCGACGACGTAGGTCGGCGCCGGCCGCATCATCATCTGCGATGCGAAAAGCGCCGCGACAGCGGCGAGGGCCAGGCCACCGCCCGCCACCCATCGCCAACGGCGGCTGACACCATTGTCGTTATCTGCCACCGGCGTCGCGTCGGGAAAACGCGCATCGCGCGCCAGCCGGTCGGTGATCGCGATCTTGTCATAGGCGGCCGCATGCGCCGGGCTGGCTTCCAGCCAGGCGATGAACTCGGCCCATTGCCGTTCGTCAGCCGCCGCGAGGCGGAGCTGCCAGTTGATCGCCTCGGCGATGACGTCGCCTTGTTCAGTCCGCACGACCGGCGCCCCCTTCATCGTCTTGACGATACGCCCCGTCGGAATCCTCAGCAAATCGGCCGAGCCGGTCGTGAATTTTTCGATAGGCGCGTTGCAGCAGCTTCTCGACACCGCTGACGCTGATCCCCAATTCCTCGGCAATGGCGCGTTGCGGCCGCTCTTCCAGCCTGAACAGGCGCAACGCCGTCGCCATGCGTTCCGGCATATCGGCGATGGCTCCCTCGACGGCGCTCCATTCGTCGCGGGCAAGCAATGTGCGTTCCTGGTCGGGAATGTCTTCCGCCGACGCAAGGCCATCCAGCCAGACCGCATTGCGGGCGCCGCGACGATGCGCGGCGATGCGTCGATCGGTCGCCAGATTAGCGGCAACCCGATAGAGGAAGGCCGCCGGCTGCGCGATCGGCTGATCCGCGAGCTGGTCGATGCGCAGCCACATGTCATGCAGCGCATCCTCGGCATCCTCGCGACTGCCGAGGCGCGCCGCCAGCAGCCGCAGCAGCATCGGACGCTGCGCCAGGAAGATGGCTTTGAGGCCGCCGTCTGCCACCGTCACCCTGCCTTTTCGGTCAGGCGGGGAATGCCAGACCTCGAGCGGCCGCCATGTCGACGATGGACCAATCGCGCAAGGCTTCGGCTTCGCGCGATCGCGCCGCGGCGATCGTATCGCCTGACCGCATTCCAGCGCCCGGGTGGCACATCACCAGATGCGTCGTTCCCGGGCGACGCAGGAAACGGGGGAAAAACAGGCGATAATCGCCCGCGAAATCGTAATGGCCGGCAAAACTGTCGTTCGTTCTGAGGCCCAGCGCTTCCGCCGCCTGGCGCAATCCTCGTGAATGCCAGGCGCTGCCGATAGCCTTGCCCGCAAAGGGACGGGCCAGCATTGCGGACAAGCGGTCTCGGCAATCGCGGATCCACGCGCCGGGCGCCCGCAACGCGGTTTCGGCCAGTACGATCTCGCGGATGCCCGCCACCGCATGGGCATGCTGATGGCCATCGACAAAGCTCGGCGGCCGCCCGAGCGCGGCAACGAATGCGTCGAATTGAGCGCTGACTTCCGAGGCGATTTCGTCGAGCGGCACGTGTCCGCGGCGCGCCATGCGACCAAGGGTGTCGATTCCCGGCAGAACGCCCTGCGGCGCGAGGTGTGGCATCGGGGTAATGGGGCGTTCCTCGGTCAGCGTGAGGTGCAACCCGATTTCAACATGGCGCGGCAGGTCCGCGAGCAGGCGGCTGTCGGCGTTCCAACCCGGCATCACCGCCATGCAGCTGATCGCATTGAGCTTTCCGGCGTTGGCCAGCGCAGCGATGGTCTCGCTTACATCGCGGGAAAAGGCGAAGTCGTCAGAACACAGGATGAGGCGGGCCAAGAACGGGTCCTTCGAGATGCTGGTATTGGCGTTCGCGGATGTGATTGCTGAGAAGATGTCGCCGCCGCAGCCGTCGGGTGAGGAACGAATAGAAAAACCAGTCCCCCGCCCAGGGTGCGCACGCGGCATAGAGCAGGCGTTCGAACAGCGTCCAGCGGATCGAATCGCGATCGCGATCGCGCGGCGATGGCATGCACCAGAGATCGCGCGAATAACCCATGACGCCGTGCCGCTGCACGCGATGGATGATCTCGTGATCCTCCAGCACATAATTCCAGCGTTCGGTGTCGAAGCCGTCGGCGGCGCGCAAGGCCTCGGTGCGGAATGCCTGGCCTGCCCCCCCCGCATGTGATTGTCTCGGTAACAGTCGCGCCGCCGTCAGCACGACGCGCGCTTCCGCGTCACGCGCCGCCGACGACGCACCCGGCGGAACGAAATAGGCACCGGCGGCGACGCAATCGCGGCGGCTCAGGATCGCTTCGGCCGCGGCGAGATAGTGCGGTGGATAGAGCGTGTCGGCGTCGCAGGTCGCGACCCAGCGCGTGCGGACCCAATCCAGTCCGGCCGCCAGCGCGGCGACCTTGCCCGGCCGGGGCTCCGTCACCAACAGATAGGCGAGACCGTTCGTCCGACACGCCGTCTGCGCGACCTCCGCCCCGCCGTCGGTCGACCCGTTGTCGATCAGGATCAGCGTCAGTGGCACCGATTGTTTGGCCAGGCTGGAAATCGTGGCGGCGAGATAGTCGCGCTCGTTGAAGAAAGGCACCAAGACGCTCCAGCAGGGGTAGCCCCGCCCGCCGACCCGCCCGGTATCGTGACCGCCTGCCGGATCGAGATCGAGATACATGCCGACTGTCCCCTGCGCGGTGTTGCCGGGATCGATGCTCGATGCGGTGCCGCCTGGCGCCGTCCCGCAGCAATCCCCTCCGGACACCGATTGTGCTGCCCCCGACAATTGACGACGGGCCTGGGGTCGATCCGCACCAGGCGCGGAAAAAAGATATTCGATCGTTCCGCGTCGCTGGCGGCGAGCGCGACGACGCGAACCCTCAATTCCACAGTTCGCGGCCGAAAAATAAGTCGCATGACGTGGCGACCGCCACCGCCTAGTTGGATCGACCGTAATGGAAGCGGCGATTGCGGATCGATGGGCGGCGGACGGGTTCGCGCGTGCGCGGACAGCCGGCCTCTTCCTGCTGTTCCTGGTGGTGGCGATCGCTATCCGATCGCGCGATTTCGGTAATCCGACCATCCATGTCGACGAGCAATATTATCTCCTGGTCGGAGACCGCATGCTCCACGGCGCGGTGCCCTCTCTCGATATCTGGGACAGGAAGCCGGTCGGATTGTTCCTGATTTTCGAGGTCATCCGATTGCTGCCCGGCGACGGCATCCTCGCCTATCAACTCGTCGCCACCGTGTTCGCCGCCGCCACCGCTTGCCTGGTCTCCCTGGGCGGCCGCCGGCTCGGGGCGACCTGGCCCGGAGCCCTCGCCGCGGGCGCATTCTATATCCTGTGGCTGTCGCTGCTGAGTGGACGCGGCGGCCAGTCGCCGGTCTTCTACAACCTCTTCGTCGCAGCGGCCGGCTTGTTGACCCTGCGCCTGCCCGACCTGGCGCGACGCGGTCGGCAGCGCGCCATCGTCGTCAACGGTATCGCCGCCTGCCTGCTCGCGGGGCTCGCGATCCAGACCAAGTACACGCCGATGGTGGAAGGCGCTTTCTTCGGATTGGCGCATCTCTGGTACCTGCGCCGCGCAGGCGCCTCCGGCCCGGCCATTCTCGCCGCGGGATCATTGTGGATCCTGTGCGGGATCGCCCCCACCGCGGCGATCGTCGTGGATTATCACGCGCGGGGGCCTGCCGCCTTTCAGGCTTTCTGGTTTTCAAACTTCACGTCGGTCGGTCTTCGCAAAGGCTACCCGGCCGCCAAGATCGCGGCGCGCCTCGCCGGCACGACCTTGCAATTGCTGCCGTTCATCATCAGCTCGATCCTGGCCTGGAGGACTTGGCCGCGGCGAAACGAGGTCGGGATCGCTTTCGGCTGGCTCGCCGCCGCGCTTGCCGCATTCGTGATGATCGGCGCCTTCTTCGATCATTACGCGCTGCCGCTGATGGTACCCCTGACGATGATCGCGGCACCGATCCTTGGCCATCGGCGCGCGGTGCTGATCGGCACCGCCTTGTGGGGAGCAGCGCTCGTCGCTTTCCATCTGGTGACCGAACCCGACGAGCGCGCGTCGACCTTCGCCGTGGCGAACGTCATGGCCGCGCATGACGGCGACGAATGTCCCTATGTCTTCGCGGGCGATTCCATTCTCTATCTGCTGGCCCATGCCTGCCTGCCGACCGCTTATGCCTTTCCCTCCACGCTCGCCTATGCACCCGAACAAGGCGCGACGGGGATCGACGAAGCGGCCGAGGTGGGTCGCATCATGGCGCGTCGCCCACCGGTCGTGGTCACGATGGATCATCCGCTCGCGCCCTGGAATCGCGACAGCCTGCGGGTGATGACCGCGGCCCTGGCGCGGGACTATCGGCTCGCCCTCATCGCGCCGCGCGAGGGTGATCACTTGCTCGTCTATATTCGTCGCGATGCGCGGCAAAATTCACCACGGGCTGGTGCGGATCGCGGCGGACCGCGGCGTCTAGTTCTCGGTCCCTTTGAGTATCCGGGTCGAAGCTGATGCGCTTGCTAATGTCCGCCGTGATCGCCGCCGTCGTGTCGTTTGGTATCGCTTCGCCCCTTGGCGCCGAGCAGATCGGGCAGGATGCCGAGCTCTGTCGGGCAGGGCGTGGTCCCGCCATTCAGGTCAATGTGCAGGGGCTGAAGGATCGCACCGGCGAGTTGTGGCTCGAACTCTACCCGGCATCGCGGAGCGATTTCCTGCGCGACGACACCGATCTGATCGCCGAGGGCAAGACGTTTCGTCGGACGCGATCCCGCCTGCCGACAACGGGAAGTGTCGAGATTTGTGTGCGCGTGCCACGGCCGGGCCATTACGCCCTGATGCTACGCCACAATCGCGTCGAACGAGACCGCTTCTCGGTATGGAGCGATGGTGCCGGCGTGCCCGCCAATCAACCACTGGGACGCAGCAAGCCAACCCTGGACCAGGCGGTCGTCACGGCCGGCGCGGGGATTACGGTCGTACCGATCAAGATGCAGGATCTGCGCGGCTTCGGCTTTTCACCGCTCGGCTGAACCGGTGGCCGTGCCGCGCGACCTCGCACGCATGCCGTGCGACCCGCGTTTAGCCGCGGGAACGCGCTGACATGGGCGGCATTCTCGACCGTTATCTGTTCCGGCAGGCAGCGCTTCGCCTCGCTGCCTTCACCGTCATCATTCTCGTCATCCTCACTCTTGAAAATGCTTCCCGGCTGGCGGCTGACGTCGATCGCTCGAACGCGCCGTTCCGGTTGCTGGCGCGGCTGAGCCTGGCCCTCGTCCCCGAGCATTTGAGTGCCGCGCTGCCGGTCGCGCTACTGCTCGCGATCGCGCTGTCGGTTCGAGCGATGGCGCTACGCGGCGAATGGCAGATCCTGCCGGCCGCCGGCATGGGTCGTAACCGTGCGTTGCTTGGCCTGATCGCGCTCGCGATCGTGGTGAGCGGCCTGGTCCTGGCGGATCGTTTCGAATGGCTCCCGGCCGGTGACCGTGCGCTGGATGCGACCTATCTCGATTTGCGCACCGGCAAATATGGCCTTCCCCTTCCGATCGGCGAGTCCATCGCCCTTGATGACAAGACCACCTTGTTCGTCTCGGGAAGCGATGGGACGGGCCAACTGACCGGCGTCGTGATCCAGCGGGACGATCGAACCTTCTTCGCCGCCAGGGCCCGGGTGTTCGACGAAGTCGACAAGGTCGCGCTGATCCTGTCGCGTGGCGTCGGCGTCATCCGATTTGCGAACGGCGCGGCCGAACGATTTCGTTTCGATACGCTGCGCATCGCCGGCCAGCCGCCGGTGATTGGCACGGTGGTCAATAATTTTCGCCATCGTCTCGACCGCCTGTCGGCAGACGGCTTGGTGCGCTTGGCGAAGACGGGCGACCCCGCGTCCGCGAACGCCGCGCTGATGGCGCTGATGATGCGTCTCGACAGCGCCTTGTTCTGCCTGTTGCTGCCCTGGATGGGGGCAATCCTCGGCACGCCCGCCAGTCGTCGTCATACCGCGGTCGGGATCGGTTTGGGGATATTGCTGGTGGTCGCGCATCTCAAATCGGCGGCGTTCGTCGAGGACGCGTTCGCGGCCCATGCCCTCGTCGCGGAGGTCGTTCACGCCCTATGCTGGCTGGCCATGATCCGCTCGCTGGTGTTGGCGGAGACGCGCCACGGCGAGGGCTTTGTCGAAACGGCGTTTTCCCGCGTCGCGCGCGCCTTGGTCCCGGATGAAGGCGCGCGACAACGCGGACGGGTTTGGTTCGCACGCCATCGAGCCGGCCGGAATGCGGCATGGTAGCCCGCGATCCGACGATATGGACCGACGGCCGTACGCCCTCGCAAATCGGTGAGGCCCTGTGGCGCGCACGGTCGCGAATGGACCTGTCGCTGGAGGACATCGCCCGGGTGACGAAGATCGGCGTGCCGACGTTGCGGACCATCGAGGAATCGGATTTCGAGCGGATGCCGCCAGGTCACGTTACCGCCGCCGCGGTGAGCGCCTATGCGAGTGCGGTGGGTTTGCCGCGAAAATGGGCGGTCCGGACGTGACTGGCGGAAACCGGCTGATCGATCGCCGTCGTGTCGGCGGTCTCGCCGGTCACGGATGTCGTGTGTTCCGATGCCGGTCATTGTCGACCCGGTCGTACGCCCGAGCGATCCAGCGCGGCGGATCGTCGTCGCCGCGTTCAGGCAAGCGCTTCGTCCTGAAGCTCTTGGACCAGCGTTCCAGCCAGTTGAGACCATCCTTGCCGGCATAGCGGTCCGGGGTCTTGTAGGCGGGATCCCGCATGGCGTCGGCAAGACTGACCGGTCGCAATTTCGCCCGACGCAGCAAGTATGCCAACCGGTCGAGGGCATCGGCATTGAGGCGCGTGCAGTGCAACAGCATCACCTGCGCGATGTTCCGGCCGAACAAAATACGAGCACTGCGCTGGGCCCAGTCGATGCGGCTCGCGGTATAGCTCAGATAGGAGCGCATGATCCGACGTTGCAGTCGACGATCGTGTCGGGCGATCGCGTCGTCATAGGGTTCGGCAAATTCCCAATCGTCGGCATCGATCGTCACCGGCGCCACGCGATAGTCGTGGAACGCGAGCCAGCCGTCTATTTCGCGCTTGGCCCGAGCGGGATAGCCGGTCTCGAGATAAGGGTGGCGAAACCAGCGCAGAGTCTCACCCCTGGCGCTCAAAAGCGTCCTGAGCACGGGTTCGCCGCGAGCGATGTCGGCGATATAAGCCGATGCCCCGATGGCGTTCGGCGAATCGTGCGAATAGGTGTGGTTGCCGAGCACCATGCGCCCATCGAGCCACCCCTGGAGGTCGGCGATCTGGCGATCGCGCTCGAGTTCGTCGAGCTTGCCGGCATTGACGAAACCGGTCGCTGGGAAACGGTGGCGCCGGAGCCCGCCGAGCAGTGCGATGTTGAACCGGTCGACATAAGCCTGGTCGGTGGCAATGGTCAGGCCCGGCAGGTCGTCGAACGTCAGCGCCACCTTGCCTTCCCGGCCGGACGCCGACGCGGCCATCGTCCAACCGAGCAACATCGCGCCGACCCAAAGGTGCAATCGACGGAGGAAACGGGGACGGTACAATCGCGGATAGCCCAGGTCGAAACTCATCGATCCTCCGACGATCAATCAACAGGTGCGCAGCTTTTGTGCTGACCTAGGCTTGATCTGCTCAAAAAGCCGTGTGCCGACGCAGAGAGTCGGGCTCATCGACGTCGCTCGGTAGGCCAACTCCCCAATCTCATCATCCTTCGTGCGTGCGTACCGTTTGAATTGGACGGCCAACGATCTGCCGCTTCTCGTCGGACAAAAGGACGTTAGCGACTGTATCGGGCGAACGGCAGGTCCCGGGAGTCGTGCCGACTGTGCTAAACGTCCGAGATTGGGGCGCAAAGCCGATCAAGCAGCCGCCCGAGAATACACAAAGATCCGGCGATAACGCTACGGTGCTTCACTGCGCAAGCCGAACCATTACGACGGCATGCGGAGCGACATCGACGGTCAAGCTGTCAGTCTTACGGCCAAGCGACTGGTGCCTCCATAAGTCTCGCACTGCCAAAAGCGTGGCGGGGGGATAGCCAATTTCCGACCAACGGGCGGTGATCGCAGCGGCCTTCTCGCCGCGATTGAATAGAACGACTGCGCGCCCGCCGTCTGACAACGGTTTCGACCACACCTCTAAGTCGCCATCATCACGCACCCGTCGGCCAGCGCCATATTGGCTATCCTGGTCAACCGCGATTACTTCCTTGTTGGTCAGGATGGCACGTGTCTTGGCGTCCATCTTCGCGATATCGTTGCCAGCGATCAGCGGCGCCGCCATCATCGCCCACAGGCTGAACTGCGAACGATATTCATCGTCGCTCTGGCCGCCATTTCCAATCTCGAGCATGTCGGGATCATTCCAGTGTCCCGGTCCCGCATAACCATAGAGCGGCTCGGTGAGATCGACGATATTGACCGTGCCGAGGCTGGTACCCTTCCGGCCCGCCCAGCTATCGTAGATATCCTCGGTCGTCCGCCACAAGTTACCGATCTTTTGGCCCCATTCCCACGGCATCGACTTGTCAATCATTGTCGGGCGGCTGATTCCCCAGTTGCAGATCGACAGGACGATGGGGCGTTCGGTGGCGCGCAGCGCATCGGCCATCGTTGCATAGGCTTCCTCGCTGTTGCGCGTTCCGGTGAAGCACCAGTCGTATTTGAGGTAGTCAACGCCCCAAGCCGCATAGGTCGCAGCGTCCTGATATTCATGGCCCTGGCTACCCGGACGGCCGCCACAGGTCTTGGTGCCCGCGTCGGAATAAATGCCGAACTTCAGGCCGCGGGCATGGATGTAGTCGGATAGCGCCGCCATGCCCGAGGGAAATTTGGCGGGATCGGCCTGGATGTCGCCGCGCGCGTCGCGCCCGCTCTGCCAGCAATCATCGATCACCACATATTGGTAGCCGGCGTCGCGCATCCCGCTCGACACCATTACATCGGCAACCGCGCGCACCTTCTCTTCGTCAATATCGCAGCCGAATTTGTTCCAGCTGTTCCAACCCATCGGTGGCGTCTGCGCCAGACCGTTGGCAGTCCGCTCTGGATCAAGCGACGGCCGGAAGATCGATCGGTTGGGTCCCATTTCCATATTGAAGATCTTCTGGCTGCCGGGATCATTCCCAGGCGGCGTCTGCGCCGCCGCTGGGGCCGCCATCGATCCGAAAAGTAACCATGCAAACACCAACAGCCAGGAAGCCAAAATCGTGCGGAGTCCAAGAAATCCGCGCGTTTGCGCAAGCTGTGGAGCGTCGCATGCTCCGATCATACGACCGAGGTCAATCGGCGAGTTCATCATGCTTCCTTCCTCCGCCTCCAAGTGGAGCGCGTCCTCGATGCTTCCCAAAAAGCGCGCGAATCCGGTTTACCTTCTCACGCTTGGGCATTGCCGGCCGGCACGAGCCCCGCAGGATGTGCCTTCAGAACGGCAAGAAAGCCCCGCGCTCGCATGGCAACCTCGTCGGCAGAAAACCCCGGCTGATAGAGCGCCGAGCCGAGCCCAAAACCTGCTGCTCCCGCCGTGGTCCATCGCGGCATTACCTCGGGAGTAATGCCGCCCACCGGAAGAATGCAGGTTCCCGCCGGTAATATCGTGGCGATGGCCTTGAGCGACGCGGGGCATGCACTCTCTGCAGGAAACAGCTTAAGGGCCGTCGCACCGGCGTTGAGCGCAGCGATGGCCTCGCTTGGCGTCACAACGCCAGGCAGCGAGACCATGTCGAGCCGGACAGTCGCGGCGATCACCCCGGGATCAACGTTCGGTGAGACGATCATCGTTCCGCCCGCCGCATGCACCGCCGCCACGTCAGCCGCCCGAAGCACCGTTCCCGCACCGACCATCGCCCGGCCGCGAAGAGCCTTGGACAACCGGGCGACGCTGTCGACGGAATCCGGCGAGTTCAGGGGAATCTCGATCAAGCCGAACCCGGCATCGATGAGGGTTTCACCAATCGCTTCGACTTCATGCGGCCGGACGCCGCGCAAGATCGCGATCAGCGGGCATCTTCCGAGAGCGATCCCGAAGGTCGCGATGTTGCCCATCGGACGGGCGCCCACCGTCCCGTTCACCGCGCTCGTCACATCCAACCCCAGCACCGCGCGAGCGTGGCCGCGGCGCTCGCGAAAGCAAGCTCCGCGTCGGCCTCTTGCACGTGGCATTCCGCGATCCGGAGCGCCGAGCGATAGAGTTCTGACAGCGTGCCGCTGCCCAGGACGACGATGGCTTTGTCGCCACCCGACAAACCAATGCGCACATCGTCGCCGATCAGGAGTCCAGAAGCGAACGAGGCATAATCGTCGCCGCCATCCAGCATGGCCCGCGCGCGGATCGAGAAGAGATCCGCAAGCATGCCATGGCCATTAAGCGCAGTTTTCACGCCATGAGCGAATTGCTCGTTCATTTCGACTTTTCCGGAGAGCAGCGGTGCGAGAACGCCTCGCGCGCGAAGGAGGTCGAACATCTCCCCAGTCATGACGGTCCGAAAGGAACGGATTGCTCCGTTCTCGACACGCACCCATTTGTTGTGCGTTCCCGGTTGGCAAATGAGGCATGTGGATGGAATGAGGTCAGCGGCGACCGCGCCCAGGATAATGGCCTCTTCGCCGCGCATGACGTCACAGCGCCGCCCCTCCCGCAGTGACACGCCGGGCACGACACGCACGCGGTCGGAGATTGCGACGGCATTTTTGGCGAGGTCGGTCATACTCGCCGGGCACGCGACGTACGGAATATTTCCGAGGCCTCGGTCGGACCCGATCATCCCACTGAGCAGAATGGGACCACCCGCCGCCTCAACTTTAAGGGCATCGACCAGCGCCTGGCACTGACGGCTGTCTTGCCGCAGGACTCCAAGGGGCTCCCTTCGCCGGCTCACTATCGATCCGTCAATGGCGATCGCAAATACCCGCCTGGTCGTCGTACCCCAATCGATAGCGAGGAGTCGGACATCCGGCTTCATCGTTGAGGCATGCACTCTCCCGGCCGAGTCCAGTGTAACGCTCATGAGACGATCACGAACGCCGACGCAAATCGCGGCGCGGGTCGGACAAGGTCCAAGATTCGGCGATTCGCCAAGACCCAATCGAGACCGATGATCCTTCCCGCTCCACTCGACATCGCGATCTATTGCTCGACCCAAAATTCAAACGCGTTGGGCGGCACCGTAATTTGCAGATTGTTGCCCTGTATCGTCGTGAGCGCCTGCTTTTCGGCGGTCAGCGAATAGCGATATCCCGTGAAATAGCTCGTAAGATTGGCGTCGATATTGAAGGTGAAGTCGCTGGTACCGCGGTTGGAAAGCACAATGACGAGTTTCCCGGTCGGCCCGCCCTGACGGAACGCGAGAATGCGCTGATCTTTTAGAACCAATGGCTCGTCGACCTGATAACGCTGCGAATTCCATGGCATCCAGTCGAGAAACCCTTCGACGGATCGCCAATTGCGCGGTTCGAAATCAAAATAACCTTTGGCGATTCCGGCGAACTTCGTGAAATCATTGTCATCGCTCGGCCGCCAATATCCCAAAGCATAGCCTTGGGCTTCGCTGTTGTAGGTCGGCTTGAGCGCGTGAAGCCAATACCAGGTCGGCGCGTTCTCGAACGTGAACCAGTTCATGATCGACTGGCCGGTATTCAGCATCCTCGCTTCAGACGTGACGTTGTCGAGATATTCGAACTCGTCGTTGAAAACCGGTTTGCCGAGCGTGTTGGTGACGAAGGTCGGCTGCGAGTCTATTTGCAGGTTCGAATCCGCGCCAATCTTGTGCCAGGTCCAGGCGTCGACGAGGCTGAGATCTAGGCCTGTCCGTAGGGTTGCCCGATTCTGCCCGTCCCAGCTGTTGGCGTGCAGCAGAATCGCCGGATAAGCGGCGCGGACCTTGGCGTTCACCGCGTTGTAAGCGGCGACATATTGAGCGTCGGTATAGGTCGCTTGCGAATAGTTTGTCTGGGTTACCACAGGTTCGTTTTGCAGGCCGAACTGGACAACCGGCACGCCATTCGCCTTCAAATAGCGAATGTCTTCGACAACCGCATCGCCGAACAACCCAAGCGTCGTCGGGTCGAACCCTTTGAGCGTACCGCCGATATAGCTGCCGGTACTCTTCCAATAGGGTGTCGGCGACCAATATTCGAGATCGACCCCCTCGACACCCGATTGCGAGATCAACGTCGACAATTCGCCGAGCTGTTCGGGCCACCGCCCATCGAGATTCTGGCCACCATTGCGGAGACCGCGATAATAGAGCCCGCCGGCCAGGCGAATGTAACGGAAGCCGTTGCCGCGACCGATGAGGTCGGTCGCGAGGCGCGTTCGTTCGCTCGCGACCAGATCGTGTGGCACCGACGTCTCGTCCGTCGGCAGGCCGTTGTTGCCCGAGCCGATCGAGTCACTCTGGATCTCGACGCCGAGACCCGCGATGACCTGGCGCGGAACGTCGAGGCGAACGGCGTAATTGGTAGCGTTCTTCGGCACGAACCGCACCGCATCGGCGATGACATAGCCATTGGCGTTCGTGCCGTCGTCGAGTTGGGTTTTGATCAGGACCGCGTTGCCGGCACCTTTGGTCGCGCCGAAAGTATAGGTACCGATCTGGACCCATTGGCCGCCGCTCGTGCGCATGTCCTTCTCGACATAGTAGCGCAAGCCGTTCGCATAAATGGAGATCGGCACCTTCGACGCGCGGTCGCTGCCATCGTTCCACCACAAATAGACGTCGTACAGCCCCGCCTGAAGTTGCGGCGCGTAGGTAACGTAACGATTGGCCGTGCCGGACGCCGCGTAAAAATAATCGGCTCCGTATTTCTCACCGCTGTAGCTGCTGGTCGTCCAAGTTCCCGTTCGCGACACATCAGGGGAGCCATTGTCGACGATCACGTCTTGCGCGTGTGCTTGGGCAGCCATCAGGAGTAAGGCACTGCCGAAATAGACGGATACGGTTGTAAGCCTCGCCATCATCCTCTCCTTACAGATTTGTCTTCGAACCATTCGACTTTCGGATTTTCACGCTCGCGAAGTGCGGATGACCGTTCTCGCAAGCGTCGTGAGCCAATCGCCAAATTTCTGGGGGCGGCAGATCACGAGACCGACAATTCGACATTCAATCCACGCCCGTTCCAGCCGACGTCTCGATGTTAAAACGGGAAGGCCATTCCCCACCTGTGGGGAGGACAAGATGAGGAATGGCCCCGTCGCGCCCGCGGGTCAGAATTTGGCGCGAACCCCGAAGGAGAATGTCCGCTCCGCGCTGCGATAGTCGCGCACCCGCTCCTCGATCCCGGTGTAGCGCAGGAAATGCGCTTTGGTGATGTTGAGGACATCGAAGGTGAGGCTGAAATTCTTAGTCAGCTTGTAGTGCGCCGATGCATCGAGCTGCCCGCCGGCCGCGACATATTCGTCGATGTTGAGGAATTGCAGCCCGTTGGTACCGTCTCCGGTCGAGGCGTATTTCGAACGCCAGTTGTACGCGATGCGCGTGTCGAACGTGCCGTCGTCATAATAACCGATGACATTGACGACGTGCCTGGAAAGCTCAGGAAACGATTGACCCGAAGACGTGGTCGCGTCGGTGAACGTATAGTTGCTGATCAATCCCAGATGCTTGAGCGGCCCGGGCAGAAAAGTGAAAGCCTGTTGGTAGCTGACCTCGGCGCCCTTGATCTTCGCGGTGCCCGCGTTGACCGGCCGGGTGAGCGTGAATAGCGTTCCGCCATCGAAACCGACCAAACCGATATTGACGTTGGTCTGCGTCGTGCTGGCAATGAAGTTCGAGACGTCCTTGTAGAATACGGTTCCGGACAGCAGGCCATCCTTGCTGAAATACCATTCGAGTGCGGCGTCGATCTGGTTGGCGCGGAACGGCTTCAAGTCGATATTGCCAGCACTCGCGTTCAGACTGGACAGGTCGGCGGTCAAGCTGGAGCGGAGTTGGGTCAGATCGGGCCGCCGCATCACCCGTCCGGCTGCCAGACGGAACAGCAGGTTCGGCTTGATGCTGAGCACCAACGTCGCGCTGGGCAACACATCGACATAACTGTTGCTCTCCGGCACGAAAGCGCCAGCGCCGCTCTGCTGCGTCTGGAAGGCGACCGAATTGACCTGCGTGCCGACGACGCGAACGCCGAAGTTACCCCGTAGATCCATACTACCGATGCTGCCCTTGAAGTCGGCGCGGACGTAACCGGCTATAGTGCGTTCACCGATGTCGGTGCGCGAACCCAAAGCCTCGGTCTTGCCGGCCGCGTCGAGGCCATAAATGTTCCCATAAGCACCCGCGTCGTTAAGCGACGCACCGGGATAGGACGTATAGAGCCACGACCGCGGAAAACTGCCGCCGACGCCGGCGAAGATGTTGTCGACCGGGAAGCCTTCGAACAGCGGGTCGAGTGCAGGGTTGGCGGCGCTCAGGCGCTGGTGCGTTACCGGATCGTAAACAACCGGGTTGTTGACATTGTTCGACTGATTGTTCTGATCGAAATGGACGAGCTTGAAGCGTGCGTTGGTGTAGCGCCCGCCGACCGACAGCTTGTCGAAGAAGCCGTCCAGATCATAGCTCAGGTCAGCGCGCGTGCTGAACTCGCGATTGCGCGTCTTGTCGGTGTTGGCGAAGGTCAGGTCTACACGATAGAGCGAGCGGTCGGACAGATTCGCCCCATTGTTGACGATAATATCGGGCACTTCGGATGGTCCGGTGAAGTCCCATTTCACCGTCGCGGGCTGGAACAGCTCGTACCGGTTGATGTACTGAATGCCATCCTCGCCGCCGGCCGATTGGGCGACGTCGAAATTGCCGTGCCAGCGATCATGCTCCCACTTGGCGTTGAAGCCGTAAGTATAGGCGGTGACATTGTCGATCTCGAGCCGTCCGTCGGCCTGGATCAATTGGTTGCGATAGGTCGCGGCCAGGAGTGTCCCGTTGTCGACTGTCGCAGAACCGGGCACGAGGTTGGCCGCGCCGTTGTTCGCGGACCGGAGCACACCGTTGAAGAACGAGCGGTTGAACTTCGAATAGGTCCCGTCGAGCTTGAGCGTGAGGGTATCGGTCGCGGCGAACGTCAGCGCGCCATCGCCACCGATACGCTCCTGCACATCGCCGCCATAATTGATACGGAGATCGGACGGGACAATGAGGTCGGCGACACCATTGCCGTCGAAGTCGTGGCCCGATCCGGTATAACCGTTCTCGACGACCCAGCCACCCCGCGCGAGAAACTGGTCCTGGCGTGTTTTGGTGTGGCTGTAGTAACCCGACAGGACGATGCCGATCCGACCGCCGGCGAACTTGTCTGCATAGAAACCCGACAGGTCGGGGTTGGTGGACTTGGCGTATTCGAGATAATTGCCTTGCGCGGTGAAAGAGATCACCGGCTTGTTGAAATTGAGCGGATTTCGCGTCTCGAGTTCGATCGTCCCGCCAAGGCCGCCTTCAATGCGATCCGCCGTCGGCGATTTCGAGATCACCAACTCGCCGAATTCCGCGGAAGAGAACGTGCGGAAGTCGACATCGCGAGACGTATCACCCGATAGCAGGGTGCGGCCATTGATGATCGACAGCGAGGGAAGGCCGCGAATGCTGACCGGCTGACCCGCCAGCGTCTCGCGCGACGCGCCGCTGTTGCGCACGATCTGAACGCCGGTGATGCGCTGCAACGAATCGGCAACGCTGCTATCGGGTAACTGGCCGATGTCCTCCGCCTTGACGACGTCGGAGAAATTGTCGGCGTTGCGCTTTTCGCTGATCGCAGAGCGCAGGCCAGCACGCACGCCGGTTACGACAATGTCCCCGGCCGCCGGAGCAGGCGACGGCGCGCTTTGAGGCGCGTCCGCGGAGGGAGACGCCGGGGCGGTCTCCTGCGCTGCCGCGGGCGTGGCCGCCAGGGAAACCATCAATGCGGTCGCGCCCGAACAAGTGAAGAGCCGCAGGCGCGCGCGCGCTCCAAATTCGATTCCAGCATGCATCGGTTTAACCCCTCCTCTGATCTTGATCTGATTGCGCGAGGGCGCAGCGTGGCCTGCCCCTCACGAGTCTTTCGCCGCATCATTTATCTGGAACTTAGTTCCACAGTCAATCAATTTTCGCGTCCTATGGCTCGCTTGCCGTGTTGGAGGACTTTCAAGCGGTCAGCGAATTGGATTAAATGTGTTTAGTATCAATATGATATGAAAGATCGGTCACCGGTATCTATTTGAGAACGAAGTTCCACCCACACCCGTTCATCAGGATTGCGGCGGTATGTTCGTGCGCGCCGCGAGGCGCCGGCTCGCCAACGCGAGCAGCATCAGCACCAGGCCGAACAAGGTGAGCGTCCAGCGGCCTTGCCGGTTGAACAGCAACAGTACGAACATGATCGCGCCCGACCCGGCCAGCGCCCAGGCGATCACGCCCGGCGGCGAATGCGAAGGACCGCCAGCGTCGTCCGGCGTGGGCGCGTAAAGAGCGGCTCGCTCCAGCGTTCGTCGCCACCCTGGGGTGACGCCGCGCGCCAGGAGGTGGGCGACGGCAAGAATCAACAGGGGCAGAACCGCGCCGATCAACACATCGACGAGATGCGTATGCGCGGTCAGCCAGTCTCCCGTCGGACCGCCGATCCCGAACCGTACGAGGAGGGCCGCTCCCGCGCTGATTCCAACGGTGGCGAAGACGCTGCGCAACCCGATCCGCCCGCTCAGAAGGCCCCATATCGTCGGCGCCATCAGTGGCCCGAAAAGCAGGCTGGTCAGCGTGACGATCACCTTTTCGGCGCCCCCCATCAGCGGCACCAATACCCCCAGCAATGTCATCGCCGCCCCGATCGCCAGCGAAAAACCCCGCCCGGCGGTAACGAGCTGGCGCTCACTCGAACCAGGGCGCCAACGTGCGTAGAATTGCTCGGTAAGGACGCCCGCGAAGACGTTGATCTGCCCGCTGACCATGCTCGCCGTCGCCGAAAAGAGCGCGGCAGCCATCATGCCCAGCATGCCGGCCGGCAGCACGCTGCGGCTAGCGAGAACATAAGCCTGTTCCGGCGGCGCACTGGCGTCGAGCAGGCGATACATGACCGCGGGCGCGAGCCATAGTGCCGGCGAGATAAGGTATAGCGCACCAAATAGGAACGCGCCTTTTCGCGCATCGCGCGTCGTCGGCACGCAGATATAGCGCTGCGCGAACGCCCATTCGGCGCCGACGATGAAGAAGTGAATCGCGATCCAGCCGACCAGGAACCAGAGCCCGTAATCGGGGGTAACGAGGTCGAAGAAATGCGCAGGCGGCGTGAGCAGCCTGGGCGCGGCCCACAAACGCAATGCCATCAACGGAATGACGAACAGGATCGCGAGCTTCAGGATGATGAACTGCAGGACGTCGGTGACGAGCACCGCCCACAACCCGCCGGCGACGGTATAGGCTGTGACGAGCACGCCGAGCACGACGATGACGAAGGCGAGCGAGATATTGCCGGTCGCCGCGTCGCGCAGCGGATTGCCGGGCGCGAGCGGCATCAGCGCGACGAGCATCACCGATACGGCGTAAAGCGCGACGCCGGAACTGACGATCCGCGCCGCCATCATCACCCAGGTGTAGAGTTGCACGGCCGGCCGGCCGAAGCGCATCTCGACAAATTCGGCCGGAGTCGAGACGCCGATCTGCCGCCATTTCCCGGCAACCAGCCAGCCGACCAGGAGGCCGGAAATGCCGAGGACCGTCGTCACCGAAATCGCGACGATGCCTTGGCGATAGGCGAGCCCGCCCCAGACCACAAACGTCCCCGCCGACTTCAGCGTCATGAAGCTGCTCAGCCCCGCGACCCACCAGGGCGATTGCCGGCCAGCGGCGAACATATCGTCAGCGCTCTTGTTGCGGCGAGCGAGATAAAGTCCGACGGCGAGCGTGCCGCCGAGATAAAGGAGCGCGACAACGATATCGACAGGTTGCATGGCCTCGCTCCGGCTCAATATTCGGGTTTGACCGGGAACCAGCCCGGACGCTGGGGATCGAGATAGGCGCCTTCGATCGACTGGACCGCGAGCGCCTCGATCATCGCCTCGTCGGGGTCGACGCCGAGACCCGGCCCTTCCGGGACGTCATAGCCCCCATCGCGAAGCACCGGCGGATTGGGGGCGATGTCGCGCGCCAGATAGGCACGCTCGGTGTCGATGGCGATGTCCATGTTCGGGATCGAGGCGGCGAGGTGGACATAGGCAGCCTGGGAGATCGCGAGTTCGCCGCCGCTGTGCAACGTGACCGGCAGGTCGGCGGCTTCGCACAGCGCGGCACATTTGATCGTCTGCCAAAGCCCGCCAGCCTCGTGCGGATCGATCAATACGACGTCGGCCGCGTCGGCGCGCAGAATCTGGCCGACGTCCTCGAGCGTATAGGCACTCTCGTCCAAGGCGATCGGCACCGGCTGCGCCTGGCGCAGCGCAGCGTGTCCAGCGAGATTTTCCAGCGGGAGCGGTTGCTCGACATAAGCGAGATCGAGATCGCGCATTTGATGAAGCATTCGGCGCGCGGTGCCTGGCCGCCAGGCGCCGTTGACGTCCGCGCGCAGCGGGTGATCGCCGATCCGGGCACGGACCGCCTCGAGCAAAGCCAGATCTTCGCGCGCGCCGAAGCCGATCTTGGCCTTGAACGTTCGATAGCCCTGATCGAGAAACCAGGCCGCCTTGTCCGCGCACGCCTTCGGGTCGGGCAAGAAGAGATAGGCCGAAGCGTCGACGCGATCGCGCCAACGCCCACCCCACAGTTTGTGGAGCGGCTGACCGGCCACGCGACCCAGCGCATCCCACATCGCCATTTCCATCGCGGCGCAGGCCATCACGGCGGCGCGCTTATGGTGGTAATAGCCGGCGCCGAGCACGTGGCGTCCGAAGCGTTCGACGTTCGCGACGTCATAGCCGATCGCGATCCGCGCGACGATGTCGGTGAATACCGCCTGCACCGGTGCTATCAGGCAGATCGTCTCCCCCCAGCCCGTGCCCCCTTCATCGGTCGTGATCCGCACGATCAATCGCGTCGCGCCGGTGCGCCGGCCGGACGCCCACAGGATGTCCTCGTTGAACGGCGCGCGAACCATCCAGTGCTTCACGTCCACGATTCTCATGCAGAAATTCCCGCTTTTGCCTGTTGTATGGAACTTAGTTCCACGATATAGACGCCAATATTGGGGCATCTGTCAAGGGATCGGGATGGCGAAGCATAAGGAAAGCGAGGCCGATGCATCGCTCGGACTGGGCGGGGCGCAGGGCGCTCAGACATTGTCAAAAGTCTTCACGCTGCTCAACCTGATTGCTGATGCGCCAACGCCGGTGCGCTTCAACGACCTGCTGCATTATTCAGGCCTGCCCAAAGGCTCGCTTCATCGCATGTTGCAGGTTCTGCTCGACTATCGCCTCGTGCGGCTCGACGACACTACGCAGACCTACCGGCTCGGCTTTCGCCTGTTTGAAATGGCCCACAAGGTGTGGAGCGAATTCGATATTCGCGCTGCGGCCCAGTCCGAGATCGCGCGCCTGCATGGTCAGATCGGCGAAACCGTTAGGCTGGGAATCCTCGATGGCGATCAGGTGCTGCTGATCGAGCAACTCGACCAGGTCGTTCCGATGCGGCTCGGTCAGGGCGTCGGCGCGCGGCTGACAGCGCGTGCGAGCGCGATCGGCAAGGCGTTGCTGGCCTATTGCCCGCCCGCGGCGATCGAAGCGCTGCTCGGCAGTCAGACGATGGATCCGCTGACGCCCAATACCATTCTCGACCCAGCCGAATTCCAACGCGAACTCGATCTGGTCAAGGCGCGCGGCTACGCTATCGCGGTCGAGGAACAACATCTCGGCGTCAGCGCGGTGGCCGCGCCGATCGTCAACCATCGAGGCGAGGCGCTCGCCGCCATTTCGATCGTCGGCCCATCCTTCCGGCTGACCCCGGATCGCCTCCATGCGCTGGGACGAGACGTGATCGAGGCAGCGCGACGCATCTCGGGCAATGCAGGTGAAACATTTATGTCGATAATGAGTGGCGTCGATCCCGTCGTCGCGCAGGATGAGAACGTGCGATGCGCGGTGCCGTCGAGCGCCCTCCTGGGAGAGGCGCCGTGCTGGCTGCCCGACAGCGGCGCATTGTTGTGGGTCGATATTCTCGGACCGTCGGTGTCGCTGACGCAAATCGAGACTCGGGAGACGCGCACGACACCGCTTTCAGAACTCGTCGGCGTGGTCGTGCCGCGCAAGCGCGGCGGCTTCATCGCCGCGACCCAGAGCGGGATCCACGCACTGGATCTGCGCAGCGGCACCACGGCGATGATCGCGACGCCCGCGTCGATGGCGGGCCATCGCTTCAATGACGGAAAATGCGATCCGGCAGGACGTTTTTGGACAGGAACGCTAGCGCTGGATGCGACGCCCAGCGGCGGTGCGCTCTACCGCCTCGACGTCGATGGATCGCTGCACGAGGTCGAACGCGGATTCCATATTTGTAACGGCCTCGGCTGGAGTCCCGACGGCGCCACCTTTTATCTTACCGACTCGGGTGCGCGCACGATCCACGCCTATGATTATGACCTCGCCTCAGGCACGATCGCCAACAAGCGCACGCTCGCCCAGTTCGACGGCGCGTCGGGCGCGCCCGACGGAATGGCGGTGGACGCCGAGGGCTACCTCTGGTGTGCCTTCTGGGACGGCTGGGCGGTTCGTCGCCTGGCGCCCGATGGCACGATCGACCGCGAAATACGCCTCCCGGTGCCACGGCCGACGAGTTGCGCGTTCGGCGGCCCCAATCTCGATACCCTCTACGTCACCTCGGCGCGCATCCGTCTTTCCGCGACGCAGCTCGCTGCCGCGCCGCTTTCGGGCAGCGTGTTCGCTGTCGAGACCGGCACGCGCGGCGTGCCGTTAGCCGGATATGGCGGCTGATGGCGATCTATCCGTCTCTCCGCCACCTCCCGGTGCTCGTGACCGGCGGCGGCGCCGGGATCGGTGCCGCAATCGTACGGGCCTTCGCGCGCCAGCAAGCGCACGTCGCTTTTCTCGAGCGCGACGAGGCGGCGGCACAATATTGCGTCGAGGCCGTCATCGCCGACGGACTGCCGGCCCCGCATTTTCGTATATGCGATCTGCGGGACATCGACGCAACGTTCGCCGCGGTCGACGCGCTCTCCCAGGAAATCGGGGCGCCGCGCGTGCTCGTGAACAACGCGGGCAACGATGAAGCCCATGCCCTTGCGTCGGTGACACCGGCTTATTTCGACGATCGGGTCGCGGTGAACCTTCGCCATCAATTCTTCCTGGCCCAAAAGCTCGCACCGGGCATGGCCGAAGCCGGGGGCGGTTCGATTATCAACCTCGGCTCGGTCAGCTGGGAAATCGGAGCGCGCGGCGTTCCGGTCTACACCACGCTCAAATCGGCGATCGAGGGACTGACCCGAACGCTGGCGCGCGAGCTGGGCGAACAGCGCATTCGCGTCAACGCGATCGCTCCTGGTTGGGTGCTCACCGATCGGCAGCGCGAGAAAGGCGCGCGCAACCCGGAGAAGTTTGCCCAATATCTTGAACGACAATGTCTCAAAGAACATCTCGAACCCGAGGATGTCGCCGAGACGGCGCTGTGGCTCGCCGCCGCCGAGAGCCGGCGTTGCACGGGTCATGTCTATTATGTCGATGCCGGCGTCGCCGCATGAGGCGTTCCGTCAATTTGCCGCTATTTTCCGCTCTACTGACAGGCGCCGTTTTACTCGCGCCCGCTGCCCAGGCTGGGCCGACCTACGAAATCCTGCCCAATCAGAAGAAGCAGACGGTGCTCGGCTTCGGCGTAGAGCTACAGAGCGACTCGATCGGCTCGGGCAATCATGGCTTACCCGACGCCGCGATCGGCATCCCCCACGATCTGACGCCGCCCGAACGCGAGCGCCTGGCGCGTGAAATGCTCAAAGGTTTCCGGTACCTGCGGCTGGCTGGCGGGCTTTATTGGCGTGGGCTAGATGCCTCCGGCAAGCAGTTCGAGCCGCGCTGGCCCGAACAGCTGAGCGAGCTCAAGACGCTGGTGGATCGAGCGGGTATCGAAGGATTGTCGTTCGAATATTGGTCACCGCCGCCCTTCTGGAAGGCCAATCGCAGCCTTGTCGGTCAAGGACCAACCGACCCGCGCAATACGTTGCGCCCCTTCGCGCCGGGATTTGCCGAGGACCCCGACTACCGGGGTGACCGAAATCGCTTCTTCGGCGATTTCGCGCATTCGATCATCGGTGACATCGACACGCTCCGCAAGGCGGGCCTTAGGGTATCGATGTTCGGAATGCAGAACGAACCGTGGGTGTCCAACAACACCTATTCTGCGAACCGCTACGCCAGTTCAGCCGACTATCTCGCCGCCTTCATGCCTGTCGCGACTGCCGTCCGCGCGTATGATCCGAAGATCACGATCCTCGCCGACACCGGGGAAGGTTTCCCATCGTTCATCGGGCCGGGCATGCGCGATCCGAAGGTTGCAGCACTGGTTGACGCTTATGCGGTCCACACGATCGGGCGCGACTCGACGACGGTGGTGACGGTCGATGCAAAAATTCGTACCGAGCTCCCGACCAAGCCTTGGTTCCAGAATGAATATGAATATCTGACGGGCGGCGCGACGCCTGCACGCACGCTCAATATCGTTCAGCATATCATCAATTCCTTCGAGATCGCCGGCAACCCGACCTGGTTCTGGCTCCATGCGCTGAAACCCGCGGGCAACGCCGAGGCGAGCGGATATGCTCTAGGGTTCTGGAATTCGCGGATCGCACCAATCGCGCCGACAGAGTCCGGCGCCTGGCTTCGCTGGAGCGGCGGCCCGCCATTGACGAACCTGCCGCCGGACCTTCGCGCGATGGAGATGGTCTATTCGCGTGGCGGCGACAGCACTCGTCCCGGCCCCTCTTTCACCTTCAACATCGACCGGCCAGCGCGTGTCCTGTTGCTGGTCGAGGAGCACGGCGGTTTCGTTCCCGAAGGATGGACCGACACTGGCCGCACGCTCAAACGCGGCGACAAACTGGACCGAATATATAGCCGCGTGTTCCAGGCGGGCAGCGTGCACATCCCCGCCCATAGTGGACGGGAGAACGGCGGGTACGGTCCCCCGAACGCCGCCTTCGTCCAGGCGATCGGCGCCCGCCCGGTATCGATCGAAATCGGCATCAATACGCCGGCCTATGTGCGCTCCCAGACGATCGCACTCGAGAAACGGACGCGCGGTCTTGCACCGGGGAGTTGGGTGTTCAATCCGCTCAACTGGAATGCGGTTGGAAGCTTCGTCAACCGCATGCCCTGGAACAGCGTCGTCCTCGCGGTGAAGACGAGCCGATAGGACGACGACGCCCGATTGCTGGTTTTCGAAAAGCCGGGCGGCAAGCGGACACTGGTCCTTTCGAACCGTCACGACCAACCGGTGACGTTCACCATTGACACCAACCTCCACAGTCGATGGCGGGGCTATCGATATGCGCCCGACAATGGCGGCCCCGGAACATTGGGAACGCCAATCGGACGCGCACAAGGCGAAGCGCTTTCGCTCAGGCTTCCGCCACGGACTTGGGAATTCTGGGAAGAGCAATAGAACGACGTATGGAAGCGAGCCAATCGCCGCAACTCGTCATCATCGAGCACGGAGACGTGCGGGCAACGATCTTGCCGACTCTGGGGGGATCGCTCGGTTCCCTGTCCTGGCGAGGCATCGATCTGTTGCGTGCGGCACCTGCTGATTGCAGCGACGTTCGAGATAAGGCGTGCTTCCCGCTTGTCCCGTTCGCGAACCGCATCGACGACGGACAATTCTCTTATGAAGAATGCGACGTCGAGCTCGAGCATTTCAGTGCCGAGCTTCTCCACGCCTTGCACGGAACCGGCTGGCAATCCGCGTGGCGGACGGACATGGTCGAGCGTGACCGGGTCGAACTCCGGCATCGGCATCAAGGCGAACGATGGCCTTGGCCTTTCGTCGCGACCGAAGTGTTCCAGTTGTTGCCCTGGGGGATCGAGATAGACTTGGCGGGGCGCTGTCAGACGAACGGGGTCGCTGCTAGCGGAGCGCAATGCCGCGTCGATCTCGAGCCAAACCAGCAAGCCCATTCAAACGGTTCAACTTATCGCCCGAGATCATCCGGCTAGTCGTGCTCATGTATGTGCGCTTCCCGTTGTCGCTGCGGAACGTCGAGAACCTGCTGTTCGAACGCGGCATCGACGTCAGCCATGAGACCATCAGGTTCTGGTGGAATCGCTTCGGGCCGATGTTCGCCGGCGAAGTGCGGGAACGCCGCGTCAGCTATATGCGCGGCTTTCGTCACTGGAGATGGCATCTTGATGAGGTGTTCGTGAAGATCAACGGCGAGACGCACTATCTGTGGCGCGCGGTCGATCACGAGGGCGAGATACTCGAAAGCTACGTCACCAAGACCCGTAACAAACAGGCCGCTCTGACCTTCGTGAAGAAGGCGCTGAGGCGCCATGGTTCACCCGATCGCATCACGACAGACGGCTTGAAGTCGTATGGCGCTGCCATGAAAATCCTGGGCAACAGCGAGCGCCAGGAGATCGGGAGGCACGCCAACAACCGGGTCGAGAATAGTCACTTGCCCTTCCGACGACGAGAGCGAGCCATGCTGCGTTTTCGCCAGATGAAGACGCTGCAGAAGTTCGCCTCGGTCCACGCCAACGTCCACAATCATTTCAATCTGGAACGCCATCTCGTCGATCGACAGACCTTCAAGGAACGCCGCTCAGCCGCCCTAGCTGAGTGGTGTCAGCTTGCAAGCTAGAGTCGTTTTCACTTAGGTTGAAGCGTATCCGGAGTTTCTGAAGTAGTTGGCGCATTCGTGGGGTGGGAAGGCGTCGAGCAGAGTGCCGATGCGGCGCCAGGTTGCATCGACAGATCGCTCGGCTGCCTTTCGAAGCAG
>NZ_JBQCCN010000224.1:0-20487 GCF_051962185.1 Sphingomonas sp. | reverse complement strand
CCTTCTCGTCCAACATCATCCAGAATTTGCAGTCCGGGATCGCCCAGCTCGACGGCGGCTCGACCAATTCGTCGATGACCAACGCCACCAACGAGCAGACCTATTTCCAGGTGGACGGCACCTGGAAGGCCAACGGCACGCTCGGCTTCCTCGACAATATCCAGTTCGGCGGCAAGTATCGCGACGGTGGCGTCCATCGCCAGACGTTCAATACCGAATGGGTCGTGCCGGGCGGGAACATCAACGATTCCTCGACCTGGTTCCAGAGCGTCTCGCCCTATAATTCATACGCCCAGGCGAGCTTCTTCTACGCGCAGCCGATGTCGATCCAGGGGGACGCGTTCCACGCCAACCTGTTCCCCGCGGTCAACATGCAGAACTATCTCGACTGGCTGAACCAGAATTTCGGACAGGCGCAGCGCAGGGTCGAAAACAACTTCATCTGGGAGGTCAAGGAACGGACCTGGGCGGGCTATGTCCAGGCGAATTTCAAGACCAGCCGCTTCCGCGGCAACCTGGGCGTGCGCGTCGTCGGCACGCAGCAGACGAGTTCGTCGTCCGACCAGATCAACTATAATTGGCGCTATTACGTGCCGGGCACGGCCACCATCGTGACCAATCCCAACTCCCAGGTCGGTACGGCGCCGTGCACCGTCGACCCATCCGGAATCTGCGAGGTCCTGCCGAACAACTATCAGCAGACGCAGATCACGCAGACCGACACGACGGCGAAGAATTATCTCGACGTCCTGCCAAGCCTCAACGTGGCCTATAATCTGAGCGACGACCTGCTGATCCGCGGCGCGGTCGCCAAAGTGATCTCGCGTCCGGAATATGGCGATCTCGGCGGCCAGCAGCAGCTCAACTATAACGGTCCCGGCTGGGAAGCGGACCGCCAGCAATTCGGCGCCCAGGCCGGCTGGTCGGGCAGCGGCGGCAACAAGAACCTGAAGCCCTATTCGGCGTGGCAGTTCGATCTCGGGCTGGAATGGTATTTCCACCGGGGCTCGGTGTTCGGCGTCGGCCTGTTCCGCAAGAACGTGTCGAACTTCATCATTCCGGTCGTGATCACCACCCCGGTGACGCTGACCAACAACCAGGCTGGCTCACCGCCGACCATTCCGGCCGGCACGGGTACGCCTACCGGCTCTCCCGCTCCGTACACGCCGCCCGTCGGCGCGGCGGCCGACCTTGGCGGCACGGTCCTGGTCCAGTCGTTCTCGACCAACGGCAACGGTACCAACGCGGTGTCGCAGGGCGTGGAAGTCTATGCCCAGCATACCTTCTCGTTCGGCCTCGGTTTCCAGGTGAACTTCACCTACAACGACACCAACTTCGCCAACGTCAATTTCAACGGGCAGAAGCTCGGCACGTCGCCGCTCGTGGGCAGTGCCAAGACGCAGGTCAACGCGTCGGTGTTCTACGAGAGCAAGCTGT
The DNA here is from genome assembly GCF_051962185.1 of Sphingomonas sp. Taxonomy (GTDB): domain Bacteria; phylum Pseudomonadota; class Alphaproteobacteria; order Sphingomonadales; family Sphingomonadaceae; genus Sphingomonas. Next base: position 19,050 of record NZ_JBQCCN010000224.1, on the reverse strand, counting down.
TCTCGCTCCGGGCGTCGTGGAACCGTCGCGGCTCCAAATACGAGGGGCTCGCCAGCGGCCTGAACGTCGTCTCGGATCCCTATCAGCAGCTCGATCTCAACGGCTCGGTCAACATCACCAAGAACCTCGCCATCACGGCGTCGGCGATCAACGTGACCGGCGAGACCGAGCGCGAGCATCTCGGTACCGACACATCGGCGCGCTATTATTCGAGCGCCTATTCGGGCCGGCGCTTCTATGTCGGTGCGTCCTACAAGTTCTGACGCTTTACCCTCTTCCCCCTGGGGGGCGGTGCCGCCAAAGGCACCGCCCTTCCTTTTTCGAACGGGGTCCATGATACATCGTCAGTGCCGCGTTTCCGTCACCAAGGAAACCGCGTCAGGACAGCGAGGAGGCAGGCAATGCTGACAGACCGGCGGACGGCGATCCTCGGCGGGGCTCTGGCGGTCGCGGCGGCTGGATTGCCTCGCAAGGCATTGGCCCTGACAGCCCCTTCCCCGGCCCGCCAATTTCCCAGCAAGCGCCCCGCGCCCGGCGACCGCAAGTTTGCCAGCCCGGCGGTCGAAGGCGAGATCGCGCGCGTCACCCGGATGATCGCCGATCCCGAACTCGCCTGGATGTTCGGCAATTGCTATCCCAACACGCTCGACACCACGGTTCGCCAGTCGACGGTCGGCGGCAAGCCCGACAGTTTCGTCATCACCGGCGACATTCCCTGCATGTGGCTGCGCGATTCCTCGGCGCAGGTGCAGCCCTATCTCCATCTCGCCAAGGACGATCCACGGCTGCGCGATCTGTTCCGCGGTCTGATCGGGCGCCATGCGCGGTCGGTGCTGATCGATCCCTATGCCAATGCCTTCATGGAGGATTCCGGCGCCCCGACGTCCCTGTCCTGGGCCAAGGCCGACGAGACCAGGATGAAGTCCGGCGTCGCCGAGCGGAAATGGGAAATCGACTCGCTCTGCTACGTATTGCGTAACGCCTGCGGCTATTGGCGCGCGACGCACGACCCGGCGCCGTTCGACAGCGAATGGAACGAAGCCGCGCGAGCGATCGTCCGCACCTTCCGCGAACAACAGCGCAAGGACGGCAAGAGCCCCTACACCTTCCAGCGCGCGAGCCGCCAGCCGACCGAGACCCAGCTTGCGGGGGTCGGTCTGCCCACCCGCAAGGTCGGACTGATCCATTCGGCCTTCCGTCCTTCGGACGACGCCTGCCTCTATCCGCTGTTCGTCCCCGCCAACCTGTTCGCGGTCACTGTGCTGCGCGAGCTGGCGGCGGTCGTCATGGAGACACGGCACGACGCGGCGCTGGCGCGCGAGGCGACCGCGCTCGCGACCGAGGTCGAACGCGCGCTGGCGGCACACGGTACGATGACACTGCCCGACGGTCGCAACGTCTGGGCCTATGAGGTCGACGGCTTCGGCAATGCCGTCTTCATGGACGACGCCAACATCCCGTCGCTGTCGGGGCTCGCCTGGCTAGGCTGCGTCCCGGCCACCGATCCACGCTGGCGCCGTACCGCCGCGGCGGCGTGGAGCCCGGCCAATCCCTGGTTCTTCCGCGGCAAGGCCGGCGAAGGGATCGGCGGCCCGCACGAAGGGATCGGCCAGATCTGGCCGATGTCGCTGACCGTCCGCGCGCTGTCGGCAACCGACGACGCGACGATCCTGCGCTGCCTCGCGACGCTCAAGCGGACCCATGCCGATACCGGCTTCATGCACGAGACGTTCGACCAGGACGATCCGTCCAAATTCACCCGCTCCTGGTTCGCCTGGGCCAATGGCCTGTTCGGTGAGCTGATCCTGCACGTCGCCAGGACGCGGCCGCGCCTGCTCCAGGCGCCGCTCGATCGCTTGGGCGTATGATCGACAGCGAACCGATCCGGCATGTCGTGATCGCCGGCGGCGGCAGCGCCGGCTGGATGGCCGCGGCCGGGCTCGCGCGCCAGTTGCGCGGCACCGGCATCGCGATCACCCTGGTCGAATCCGAGGAGATCGGCACGATCGGCGTCGGCGAGGCGACGGTGCCGCCGATCCAGCATTTCAACCAGATTCTGGGCGTGGACGAGGTCGCGTTCGTCAAGGCGACGCAAGGCACGTTCAAGCTCGGCATCGAATTCGTCGACTGGTGGCGCAAGGGACATCGCTATTTCCATCCCTTCGGCCGCTATGGCGACGATTTCGGATTGGTCCCCTTTCACCAGCAATGGCTGGCGGCGCGCGCGCGTGGCGATACCAGCCCGATCGACGATTATTGCCTGGCGACGCGCGCCGCGCTCGAGAACCGCTTCGCAATTCCCGAGAATGGGCCGCAATCAGTCTTCGCGACCTATGGCTATGCCTATCAGTTCGATGCCGGCCTCTACGCCCGCTTGCTCCGGCAATTGGCCGAGGCGGCGGGGGTCACCCGGATCGAGGGCAAGATCGTCCGCGTCGAGCAGCATCCCGAAACCGGCTTCGTCGAGGCGCTCCATCTCGAACGCGGCGAGCGCGTCGCCGGCAATCTGTTCATCGACTGCACCGGCTTTCGCGGCCTGTTGATCGGCGATGCGGTCGGCAGCCGCTATCTCGACTATCGCCACTGGCTGCCGTGCGACCGGGCGATCGCGGTGCCGTCGGCCCGAACCGCGCCGCTGACGCCGTTCACGCGCGCCACCGCGCTCGAATCCGGCTGGCAATGGCGCATCCCGCTGCAGCACCGCACCGGCAACGGCCACGTCTATTGCAGCGGCTTCCTCGACGACCAGGACGCCGAGGACCGCCTGCTCGGCAATCTCGACGCGGAAGCGCTCGACGCCCCGCGGCGGCTGCGCTTCATGACCGGGCGCCGCGAGCATATCTGGGAAAAGAACGTCGTGTCGCTCGGCCTGTCGTCGGGGTTCATCGAACCGCTCGAATCGACCAGCCTCTATCTGGTGCAAAGCGGGATCATCCGGCTGGTCCGGTTGTTTCCGGGGCGCGATTTCAACCCGATCGTGCGGGCCGAATACAACCGCGCCATGGCGGCCGAATTCGACTGGATCCGCGATTTCCTGGTGCTGCACTATACCGCGACCGAGCGCGACGACACGCCGTTCTGGCGCCATTGCGCGGCGATTCCCCGCCCGGATTCGCTGGCCGAACAGATCGATCTGTTCCGCAGCACCGGCCGACTGTTCGCCGACGCGGAGGACATTTTCCATGCGCCGAGCTGGCTGGCGGTGTTGATGGGCCAGGGCATCGCGCCGCGGGGCCGCGACACCTTGGCCGACGCCGTACCAGCAGCGGAGCGGAGCGACATCCTCCGCGCGATGCGCTCGATCATCGCCAATACCGCGCAGGCGATGCCGGCTCACGATCAGACGGTCGCCCGTCGCTTCGGGGCACCGCCGCCGGCGTAAGCGGCAAGGCGCCGTTCAGGGTACGGCCGTCACACCAGCCGCACAGGTCCGCGTCAGCGACACGGCGCCCAGGCGAAGCGTGCCGCTCGTTCCGGCCCTGATGATCGCGGCGAGCCGCACCGCACCGTCATTCGTCGCGACACACCAATGCTGCGTCCGCCAGCGGGACGACGCGGTCAGGGGAAGGTCATGATCGCGGCCATCGGGCATCGACAGCGTCAATGCATAGCCCGATCCGCTCGCCAGGCTGGTGACCTCCACGCCAAGCCGCGGAGATGACGGCAACCGCAAGGCGTAGAGCGGGATCGTCGCCGCTCCGCCCGCCGGATCGGGCACGATCCGGAGCGAGGCGCCGCCGTCATAGGGCCGGTCGAAGTCATAGCCGACCTGTGCCTGCCCGCCGACACTGGCGAACTGCCAGGTCGGCAAGACGTCCTGCCGGCTCATGTCGTGCCAGGCCCCACCGATCCTGCGGCCCGCGCGCATGTCGACCCGGCCGTGTCCGACATTGAAACTGGTGCGGAACGGCAGCGGGACGGCCACGCCATGCACCGGCGCCAGCGACGCGATGCCGGGCCAGCCTTCACCGCGCGGACGTGCCAGGTTGCGCCGTTCGCCGGCGAACAGCCGTTCCTCGGCGGCGTAGAAGCGTGCGACGTCGGCGGGATCGCCGTCGAACGTGCTGAACCGCGGGGTGCGGGCGTCGCCGGCAAAGTTGAACGCGAAATTGGGCGCGAACAACGCGATCGAGCCGAGCGCCGGCCCTCCCGGCCGCTCGCGCATCGCGTCGAGCCAGCCCGTGTTGCGGAACGCGGCCTGCGCCCCGTCGCGCTGCGGCCAGAGGTCGGCGCCGACGAACAGGTCATAGCGGCTGCGCCCGAGCCGCTCGGCCAGCGCAGCGCTGCGCCGCAGCCCGTCGGTCGTCCAGGCGTAATTGAGGAACATGGCGTCGGCGGCGCGCCGGGCACCATCCTGAAGGAAAGCCGAATTGCCCGGCGTCAGCGCGTTCTGCCAATCGACCCGCCCGTCGCTCAGCATCGCGTCATACCAATGGATTTCCATACCCGGCGGTGCCATCCGTCGCAGCTCGGCCATGAAGTCGATCATCGCCCGCGTACCCTTGCCGCCCGTCGGCAAATCGGTCTCCGCGTTGATCAGCCAGCCGTCGAAGCCGTAATGCCGCGCGATCCGCACCAGCTGCGCCGCGGCGGGGAAATGCTCTTGCGCGTCGCGACGCAGGAAGCGCTCGACCGTCGCGGGCGCGCCGCCCCAGGCGATGGGTGCGAAGAATACCGTACCGAGGACTTTCACCCCGTTGCGATGCGCCGCCTCGATCCAGGGCCGCGCCGGCAGGTTGACCGGACGCTGCGCGGTGCCGGCGAACCAGAGGAACAGGTCGATCTGCGACCAATGGGTGAAAGTGTAGAGATTGAAGCGCGACTGCGGCGCGAGATAATTGCCGAGATTGTTCATCCCGTCGGGCGCGTAGAGCACGCGCACCTTCGGATCGGTCGTCGCCCCCGGCTGCACCACCGGCGCGACGAAGCGCGGCGTGAGGGGCACCCGCGCGATATTGCGCGCGTCGGCGGTCGCGGCCTTTGGGTTCCAGGCGAAGAACTCGTCGAGCGTCAGCGCGAACGGGGCGCGATCGGCGATGATGCCGGTCGGTGGACGATCTGCCGGGTCGGCCGGTACGCCGGCCCCGGGCTGGAGAAGCGCCAGCGCGACGAGCAGCGCGCAGGCCCGGGCTCTCATCCCTGCGCGCTCGACTGCATGGGGACCGCCGCCACCTCGTCGCGGTCGCACGCATCCCACAGGCTCGTCGCACGAACGACCGCGGCCGGATCGAGCACGCCGTCGCGCAGTCCGACCACCCGCTCCTCGCCCGGCAGCAGGTCGAAGAAATTCTCCGTGAAATTCGCGGCCGCCCCGTCCGCCGGATCGCGTTCGATCGCCAAATGCACCGCCCGCGCATAGCGCTCGGCCCGCACAATAAGACGGCCGTCGACGACGCGCGTCGTCAGCTCCGGATCGGGTATGCGACAGCGGCTGGCTTCCTCGGTCATGCGGATGTCGCGCGCCAAGGTAACGCCGTCGTCGACCAGCCGAGCATGCAGCACCCATGCACCCTGGCTTCGCGCCTGATCGAGCGCGCTTGCCGGAACGTGATGAACGATTTTCGCGCTATTCCCGTCGACCGCCACCGGTACCGTCTCGCGCCCGTGGCAGATGCCGGCGACATCGATCAATTCGACGATCAGTCCGCCCCGCACGTCCTCGAGCAAGTCGGAAACGAGGTGGATCGCCGCGCCGTCCTCGGCGATCGCCGCCGACAGCATCAGCGGCGCGAACGACCGCGCGGCCTGGTAATGCAGCGCCTTCCACTGGCCGAAATAGTCGATGCTCGACCAGGAAATCGCCGGCCAGCAATCGTTGAACTGCCAATAGAGCGATCCCATGCAGCGCGGCATGGCGCGGCGATGCGCTTCGAACGCGACGCGCAGCCCGTCGGCCTGGGCAAGCTGGCTGAGGTAGCAGAAGGCGGCGAAATTGCGCGGCTCGCCATAGAGGTCGCGGATGAACCGCCCGATGATCGCGTCGCCGCGCGGATGCTTCTGATGGACCGACAATATGTGCGATCCGACCTGTCGATCGCCGGGATCGGTGAACCGCTCGATCGACGACAGCGCCGGATAGGATTGGAAGCCGTATTCGCTCATGAAGCGCGGGACGCGCTCGGCATAGGTCGCGAACGGCAATTCGCCGTGCCAGACGCCCCAATAATGGCTGTCCCCAAGCGCGTCGTCGGCCGGGTCACTCCAGCGCCCGGTCGGCGAGGAGGCCAGATAGAAGCGGTCGGGGTCGTGCGCGGCGACCTGCTCAGGCAGCAACCGCTCGAAGATCGCCGCATTGCCGTCGACCAGGGCGCGATAATGGTCGGGGGAATAGGCGAATTTCTCCGGCCACTCCCATTCCGCGATGCCGAGCGTGACCTCGTTGTTGCCGCACCACAAAGCGAGCGAGGGGTGGTTGCGCAGCCGCCGGATGTTCTGCCGCGCTTCCTCGGCGACATTGGCCAGGAACGCCGGGTCGAACGGGTACAGCGTGCAACTGAACATGAAATCCTGCCAGATCAGGATGCCGTGCTCGTCGGCGAGATCGTAGAACAAATCATTTTCGTAGATGCCGCCACCCCACACGCGCAGCATGTTCATGTTGGCGTCGACCGTGTCGCGGAACAATTGCCGATAGCGGTCGGGGGTCATCCGCTCGAGCAAACTGTCGGGCGGGATGTAATTGGCGCCCTTCATGAACACCGGGCGACCGTTGACCTCGATCGCGAAACACTGGCCGATCTCGTCGGGTTCGTGACGCACCCGCACGGTGCGCAGCCCGACCCGCAACGCCGCGGCGTCGATCGGGCCGGCAGCGTCGGCGAGGAGGATGCGGAAGTCGTAGAGGAACGGTTCGCCGAGGCCATTGGGCCACCAACGGCGTGGCGCATCGACCGTCACCTGTGCGCGATGCGTCGCGACGCCCGCGTCGGGATCGAGTGCGATCGATATGCGGACCGGGGCGACGCCCGGCTCCTCGCAAAGGATTTCGATCCAGGCCTCGCCGCCGGCCAGCGCCTCGACCTCGACGTCGAACGTCAGGACGGCACGAGCATCGTCGAGGGCATCGATGCGATAGGCGGCATCACGGATGCGGGCATGGCAAGCGAGGTCGAGCCAGACCGGTCGCCAGACGCCGGAGGTGACGTATTTCGGTCCCCAGTCCCAGCCGAAATGATAGGGCGCCTTGCGCGCATAGACGCTGGCCCGGCTCGGCGTCTTGTCGTTCTCGGCCGGGTAGAAGAATCCGTCTGTCGCCTGCCGCGCCGCTCCCGCCACGACCGGCGAGCGGAAGTGCAGCGCGAGATCGTTGGCGCCCATCCGCAAGCGGTCGCGGACCTCGATCCGGCAGGTGCGGAACATGTTGTCCGTCGCGATCAGCGGAGCGCCGTTGAGCGTCACTTCGCAAAAGGTATCGAGACCGTCGAACACCAGTTCGACGCTGTCGGCCAGCAGATCGTCCGCGCTCACTTCGAACGCGCAGCGATAGTCCCAATCGGCCTGCTCGATCCATTGCAGCCGGTCCTCGGCGTCGCCACGATACGGGTCCTCGATCCGCCCGGCGCGCCACAGGTCGCTGAAATTGGACCCGGGGACGTGCGCGGGCAGCCACGTATCGGTGCCGGCCTGGCGGAAACTCCAGCCGCTATCGATCGCGCGCCGCGTCCGCGCCACGGGAATGGTTCGTTCGGTCACTGCAGATTTATCTCGTCGAGGAATAGCCAGGCAGCGCGGCCTGGCGCGCTGAGCGAAGCGGGCAGATCGCCCCAAGCGATGGTGCGGATGCGGTAATAGCGATAGGCGCGGCCGGGCAGCGGCACGGAGATCCGCTCCGCCTGCTGCCGCATGCCGCGCCACGGCGCGATGTCGCGCGCCGCGATCGGCGCGAGCGCATCGGGCGACTGTCCGGCGAGGATCTCGATCCGGCGCGGAGGCATGATGCCGTTGGTGGCATCGTCGAGATAACCGAGCGTGAGCGTCGTCGCGGCGCGCGGCGCACCGAGATCGATCGTCGCGGTGATGGTGCCGAGCCGCCCGGTCCATTTGCGGTCACCATAAGCGGCGGTCCCGGTCACGCCGTCGATCAGCATGGAGCCGTCGGCGGCGCCATAGCCGATCCCCTTTTCGGCGATCGCGATCCGCGGATAGCCCGCGGGCCCGGCGACCAGCAGGCTCTTCACGTAGCGCCGGGTCAGGACCGTGCTGCGGCCGAGCCGAAGGTCGATCGTCACCGCCTTGACGACCGTGTCGCGGTCGATGGTCAGCGGCGCGGCGAGCAGCGCCGCCCGCGCGTCTGGATCGCGGCCGTCGGTCGTATACCGGATCGTCACCCCGGGCTGATCGGCGCGAAGCACGACGGTACGCGTCGTGGCGAAGCGTGGATCGTCGACCCCATCGTATGGCGCCCAGGGCGCGCGCTGCGCGATCGCCACCGGGGCCCGGTCGTCGAATGCGCCCAGGCTGGTATCGGCGGGCCGACTGCCCCAGTCGCGATTGGGCCGCGGGCCCATCGTGAAGCGCAACGTTCCGCCCGCCATGATCTGCGCGTGGGTCAGATAATCGGCGGTGAACGGGCGGCCGTTCAGCGTCGCCGACTGGACGTAGATATTGTCGTCGGAAAGTCCCTCGGCATCGATCGTCAGCGCCCGGCCGCCGCCGAGCGCGATTCTGGCGTGGCGCAGATAGGGCGCGCCGATCTGGTAGGTGAGATCGCCCGGCGTCACCGGATAGAAGCCCAGTGCGCTCATCACGTACCAGGCCGACATCTGGCCGAGATCGTCATTGTTGACCAGGCCGTCGGGCCGGTCGGTGTACATCTCGCGCATCACGCGATTGACGTAATATTGCGTGCGCCACGGCTGGCCGGCGAGGTCGAACAGATAGGCCATTTCGTGGCCCGGCTCGTCGCCATGGCCGTAGCGGCCGATGAACCCCGACAGGTCGACATGCTGCTCGCCGCCGATCGGCCTGGTGTCACGGAAGATGCCGTCGAGCCAGTCGGCATAGGCGGCGCGCCCGCCGTGCAGCCGGATCGCGGCGGCCATGTCCTGCGGCGTGTAGGCCGAATAGGCCCAGATGTTGCCCGATACATAATGGCGATTGAGATCGCCCCAATCGTCACGGCGCATCGGCACGAACCGGCCGTCGGCCAACCGGGGCAGCAAATAGCCTGTCTTGGCGTCGTATAGCTGCCGCCACCCGGTCGCGCGCCGGGCGAACAACGCGGCGTCCGCCTTCAGTCCGAGCTTCGCCGCGACGCGGCCGATCGCCCAGTCCTCGTAATTCTGCTCGGTGGTCTTGGACACCGAGCTGGCGACCTCGGCGGGGACGAAGCCATAGGTCAGATAGCCGTCCATCCCATTGCGGTCATAGACGTTGCTGTTCTTGGTGCGGTCGAACGCGCTGGCGCGGATCGCGGCATAAGCGGCGCGCGGATCGACGCCGGGCAGGCCCTTGAGCACCGCGTCGGCGATCGGCGAGACCATGCTGTAGCCGATCATCACGCGGTTATCGTGCCCGACCGCTTCCCAGCTCGGCAGGATCAGCCCCGCTTCGCTATGGCGCGAGACCATGCTGGCGACGATCCGCCCGGCTTGCGCCGGATCGGTGATCGTCAGTAGCGGGTGCAGCGCGCGATACGTGTCCCAGTTGGAGAAGTTGCTGTATTGCGGAATGCGCGACCGGCGCACCTTGCCCTCGACATAATAGGTGCCGGTGACGTCCGAGATCAGGTTGGGCGCGATCGAGGCGTGGTAGAGCGCGGTATAGAAGATTCGCTTCTTCGCCGCCGACGGATCGTCGGCGGTGATCGCCGCCAGTCGCGTCCGCCAGATACGTTGGGCGTCTGCGCGGACCTGGTCGAAATCGCGCCCCGCCGCCTCCGCCGCGAAATTCGCCTGCGCACCGGCCAGGCCGGTATGCGAGATCGCGACCGCGACCTCGACCTTGCCGTCTCCGCCCGGCGCGAATTGGAGCAATGCGCGGACCGCGGCGCCTTCGCGCTCGCGCCCAGCAACGAGCCGATCGTCGTCGGTGAGCTGCACCCGGACGAAGGGTTTGGAAAAACGCGCGACGAAATAGACCGCGCGGTCGCCCGCCGACGGCCCGATCGTCCGCCGCCAGCCGCGGATCTCGCGGTCCGACACCCACTCGATCTCGCTGCGATAGGCATGGTCGTCGCCGACCGCGTGGAGCGGATCGATCACTACATAGCGGTCGCGCGGGTCGTTGAAGCTGTAGCGATGGAAGCCGGTCCGCAAGGTCGCGGTCAGCTCGGCATCGACATCGGCATCGTCGAGATGGACGCGATAATAGCCCGGCTCGGCATGTTCGCGGGCGTGCGAGAAGCGCGAGCGATAACCGCTTCCCGGCCGGTCGAGCGGCCCGGCGGCAGTACCCGCCACGCGCGTCGGCATCAGCAGGATGTCGCCGAGCGCACCGAGACCCGCGCCGCTGATATGCGTGTGCGCGAAGCCGTCGATGACGGTGTCGCTAAAATGATAGCCCGACGTCCATTTCCACCCGTCGCGCGCGTTCGACGGGCTGAGCTGCACCATCCCGAACGGCAGCGTCGCGCCGGGAAAAACATGACCGTCGCCATTGGTGCCGATCATCGGGTCGACATAAGTGAGCGGGTCGTCGCTGGCCGGCAGAGGCGCCGAGGCGGCCGGCGGCGCAGCGACCACCTCTCCGCGATGCGCCTGGCCCTGCCCCGCCAGCGCGAGCAGCAAGGCGGCGATGAACAGTTTGCGCCGGCGGATCATGCCGCTTCCTCGCGAGGACCATCGGGCAGGTCGGCCGGCCAATCGGCGAGCCGGCGATACCAGGTCCGCCACAGCACCAGCCCGCATAGCATCGCGATCCCGACGCTGACCGCCAGCGCGCCGAAATTCTTGACCACCAGGAAGATCGGCGTCGCGACCAGATTGGTCTGCATGATCGTGCCGATGACGATGTTGAACACGTCGCGGCCGAAATCGCGATTGGGCAATGCACCGGGATCCACGGCGGCGAGCGCCTGACGCACCGCCCCCCATGCCCCCCAGGGCCGCACCTGGCGGTAGAAGCGCACCAGGACCGCCATTTCGGTCGCCGGCGTGAGCAGGCTCGTGGAGATCGCCGCCGCGCCCGACACCAGGACGATCAGCGGGAACAGATGGAGCGGCAAGATTCCGCCCGCCCAGGACATCAGCGGCCCGAAGACGAACGGGAAGGTCCGCGCGCAGGCGATCCCCGCGACCATGCCCCAGAAATAGCCATAGCCGTTGAACCGCCACCAATACCATTTGATGACGTTCGACACCGTGTAGCCGCCCCACAGGCCCGACACGATCCATTGCAGCGCATCGTTGATGCTGGCGACGAACAGGCCGATCGCCATGCTGACCAGCACCACGCCGATCGACACCGCATAGCTCATCCGCACCAGCAGGCGCTGCGACGCGTCGGGATTGACGTAGCGGCGATAGACGTCGTTGACGACATAGAGCGGCGCGGCGTTGAGACTCGAGGCGAAGGTCGCCATGAACGCGGCGAGCAAGCCGGTGACGATGATGCCGCGCGCGCCCACCGGCATGAACGCCTGGATCGCGGCGGGCAGGATGCTCTCGTAATCGACGCGGTTGCCCGAGACGAGGTCGAGCCGGCTGACGAACACGAGCGCCAGCACGGTGAAGCCGGCGATCATCAGGTAGCGGATCGGCATCAGCACGACCGACACGAATCCGGTCACCTTGGCGGCGTCGCGCGGGCTGCGCGTCGCCAGCACGCGCTGCATGTCGTAGCTCGGCGCCGGCCCCGCCGCGCTCTTGAGCACGCCCGAGAAGATCATCATCATCACCAGCGGGCCGAACAATTGATAGCCGTCGGTTGCGATCTTCGACGATACGAGCGGCTGGACCGGCCGCCAGTCGAGCCCGAGCCGCCAGCCGAACAACGGGTCCATCCAGCCGTGCGGCGTCGCCGCGGCGATCTCGGCCGGCGACACCGTCGCCATCGCCAGGATCGCGACGAAGATCGCCGCCACCGTCATGATCGAGAATTGCAGGACGTCGGTCCATACGATCCCCGGCAGCCCGCCCATCACGACGTAGATCGTGACCAGGGTGGTGAACACCACGGCATAGAGGTGCGGCACCATCGCGGGGTCGAGATGCAGGCCGAGCGGCGGGCCGATCGCCGTCCAGGGAATGAACAATTCCATGAACTTGCCGATCCCGACGAACGCATAGACCAGGAAGCCGATCACGCAGATCATCGCGAACAGCACGACCGACAGATGCGACAGCCGGCTGCCGCGATTGTCGCCGAACCGGAACAAGATCCATTCCGCGCCGGAGCGGACGTTCGACCGCCGCAGCCAGACCGCGAGATAGGCCATCAGGAAGACCTGGTTGAACACCGGCCACAGCCACGGCAGCCAGATGCTCTTGAGGCCATAGACGAACAGCAGGGTCGCCAGCCACATCGTGCCGGAAATGTCGAACATGCCCGAGGCGTCCGACAGGCACAGCAGGTACCAGGGCATCCGCCGGTTGCCGAGATAATAAGCGTCGATGTTCTGCGCGGCGCGGCGGCGGACGGCGAACGCGATGAACAGGGTGGCGATCAGATATGCCAGAACGATCAGGCCATCGACCACCGTCACTTCCCGCCCCTCCTCTCGCGGCGCCGTCGCGTCCGCACCTTGTTATCGCGTCGATCCGATCTCCACCATCCGACCGCCGCTGACGATTCCCCGATGTAATGGATTACATTGAGCTTAGAGCACGGGTATAGGCGGTTCGCAAGCCCGAACTCCCGATCCGCGTCGTTCGCGATGCGGCTTGACTTTCGGGGGCAAGCAACGACCGATCTCGCGAGGGAGAAAATATGACCACGATCATCGACGTCGCCAAGGCGGCGGGCTTGTCCACCGCGACCGTCTCACGCGCGCTGAGCGCCCCCGAAAAGGTCGCCAAGGAGACGCGCGCGCGGGTGATGCGGGCGATCGAGAAGGTCGATTATCGTCCCAACATGCTCGCGCGCAATCTGCGCTCCGACCGCGCCTTCTCGCTGCTGGTGCTGGTGCCGGGGATCGCCAATCCGTTCTTCGCCAACGTCACCGCGGGGATCGAATCGGTCGCGTGGCAACGCGGCTATTCGGTGTTCATCGGCGACACCCGCGATTCGCGCGAACGCGAGGAACATTACGAACGCTCGGTCGAGATGCGGCTGGCCGACGGCGTCATCCAGCTGAGCCCAGATTACGGATTCGACGAACAGCGCCGGCGCGCGTCCTATCCGATCGTTCATGCCTGCGGCTGCGAGCTGACCGCGGCGCCGTCGGTCCGGATCGACAATGCCGGTGCCATGCGGGAGATGGCCGAGCATCTGATCGCGGCGGGGCATCGCCGCATCGCCGCAATCAGCGGGCCCGAGCAGAACCCGCACGCGATCGACCGCCTCAAGGGCTATCGCGAGGCGCTCGAGCTGGCGGGGATCGGCTATGATCCCGCGATCGTCCGGCATGGCGACTTTTCGATGGGCTCCGGCGTCGAGGCGGCGAAGGACCTGATGGCGCTGACGCCGCGGCCAACCGCCCTGCTGTGCATGAACGACGAAATGGCGATCGGCGCGATCCAGGCGCTGGCCGCCGTGGGGCTCGATGTCCCGGGGGACGTCGCCGTTACCGGGTTCGACGACATCAGCTTCGCCGCCCACTCCACTCCCGCCCTCACGACCGTCGCCCAGCCCGCCGACGCGATGGGCGCCAAGGCCTGCGAGCTGCTGATCGACGAGATCGAGGGCAAGGAGGTCGAGGAAAAGGTGCACGTCCTGCCGCACCGGCTGGTCATTCGAGAGAGCAGCGGGCCGCCGCGGTAAAAACGCTTGGCAGTGACCGATGTAATGGATTACATCGGCCGCGAAGGGCACAGATCCCGTGGCAAGACATGGAGCGGGACAGGCGTGATCGTCGGAGTCGATATCGGGGGGCATCACGTCGCGGCGGCGCTGGTCGATCCCGCCACGCACCGCCTGTTTCCGGGCAGCTATCGCCATCGCGAAGTCTCGCCCGACGCCGATGCCGCGACCCTGATCGCCGCGTGGAGCGCCGCGATCGACGACACGATCGATGGCGCGGCGCCGGATGAGATCGAGGGGATCGGCGTCGCGATGCCGGGCCCGTTCGATTACCAGTCGGGCGTCGGCTATTTCGCCGCCAACGCCAAGTTTCGCTCGCTCCATGGCGTCGATATCGGCGATGCGATCGCGACCAGCGCGCGCCATCCCCGGCCGATCCGCTTCCTCAACGACGCGACGTCGTTCGCGGTAGGCTGCGTGGCGATGAGGGCCGCGCCGTCGAGCGACCGCGTGCTCGGGATCACGCTCGGCACCGGCCTCGGCTCGGCGTTCCTCGAGGACGGCGCGCCGATCATCGACCGCGCCGACGTCCCGCCGCACGGCTGCCTGTGGCACCTGCCCTATCGCGACGGCATCGCCGACGATTACGTGTCGGCGCGCTGGATCCTGGGCGAGGCCAGGACCCGCCTCGATCGGCAATTCGACGGCGTCGCGGCGGTTGCCGACATGGCCCGCGCGAACGGCGGCGAGGCGGCAACGATCTTCGCCGACTATGGCGCCAACCTCGCGGCGATCGTCGCCCCCTGGGTCGACCGCTTCGATGTCGGCACGATCATGCTCGGCGGCCGCATCTGCGGCGCGTTCGACCTGTTCAGGACGGCGCTGATCGCGGGACTGGCGACCACGCCGCGCATCCCCGTGATCGCCATCCATCAGAATACCGAGGGCGCCGCGATCATCGGCGCCGCCGCGACATTCGAGCCGCATTTCTGGGACCGCGCCAAGCACCGCCTCCCCACTCGCTGAAGGATCGCCCCATGCCGATCGACCGCCGCGCCGCCATTGCCTTTCTGACCGCCGTCGCGATCACCTGCTCTTCGCCCGGCATCGCCCAGGCGGCAGGGCCGGGCGCGCAATGCGGCGATCCGGTCGACCTGATCAATCCGTTGATGGGCACCGATTCCACCTTCGAGCTGTCGAACGGCAACACCTATCCGGCGATCGCGCTGCCCTGGGGCATGAATTTCTGGACGCCGACCACCAACAAGGCGGGGGACGGCTGGGCCTATCGCTATCACGACACCAAATTGTGGGGGTTCAAGCAGACTCACCAGCCGAGCCCGTGGATGAACGATTACGGAGCCTTCTCGCTGATGGCGGAAACCGGCCCGCTCAGGATCAAGGAAGACGAGCGCGCCTCCTGGTTCTCGCACAAGGCCGAGATCGCGCGGCCTTATTATTACCGCGCCTATCTCGCCGATTACGACGTGACCGCCGAGATCGCGCCGACCGAGCGCGCCGCGCAATTCCGCTTCACCTTCCCGGAGAGCGACCAGAGCTGGATCGTGCTCGACGCGTTCGACAAGGGGTCGATGGTGACGATCCTGCCCAAGGAGCGCCGGATCATCGGCTATGCGCGCAACAACAGCGGCGGCGTGCCGGGCAATTTCCACTCCTATTTCGTGCTGCAGTTCGATCACGATTTCACCGTCGCTGACACCTGGGGCGACGGCTGGAAGCGGCAGCCGGGCATGCCGCATGCCGAGGGTCAACGGGTCGGCGCGATCGTCGGCTTCAAGACGCGCAAGGGCGAGCAGGTCGGCGTCCGCGTCGCTTCCTCGTTCATCAGTCCCGAACAGGCGCAGCTCAATCTCGACCGCGAGATCGGCCAGGACGATTTCGACACCACCAAGGCCAAGGCCCGCAAGGCGTGGTCGGACCTGGAGGGCCGCTATTGCATCGCCGATCCCGATCTCGACAACCGCCGCACCTTCTTTTCGGCGCTCTATCGCACCCAGCTTTTCCCGCGCCGCTTCTACGAGATCGATCGCGCCGGACAGGTCGTCCATTACAGCCCGTATGACGGCCAGGTCCTGCCCGGCTATATGTACACCGACAACGGCTTCTGGGACACGTTTCGCGCGGTCTTTCCCCTCTACACGATCATGCAGCGCAAGCTCGACGGCGAGATCATGCAGGGGCTGGTCAACACCTACAGGGAATCGGGCTGGCTGCCCGAATGGGCCAGCCCCGGCCATCGCGACGTGATGATCGGGTCGAATTCGACATCGATCATCGCCGACGCCTATCTCAAGGGCATTCGCGGCTTCGACATCGGCACGCTCTACGAGGCGATGAAGAAGAACGCGACGACCAGCGCGGGCCGCCCGAAGACGGCGGACGGCAAGACGATCAGCGCGGTCGGGCGCGAAGGCGTCGAATATTACAACCGCCTCGGCTACGTCCCCTATGACAGCGGCATCAAGGAGAATGCCGCGCGCACGCTCGAATATGCCTATGCCGATTTCGCGCTGTCGCGCGTCGCCACGGCGCTCGGCAAGACCGAGGATGCGGCCTTGTTCCGCGAGCGCGCGCAGAATTACCGCAAATTGTACGACCCCTCGACCGGCTGGATGCGCGGCAGAAACAAGGACGGCAGCTTCGAAACGCCGTTCAATCCGCTCAAATGGGGCGACGCCTTCACCGAGGGCAACGCGCTCCATTACAGTTGGTCGGTGTTCCAGGACGTCCAGGGGCTGATCGACCTGATGGGCGGCGACCGCGCCTTCGTCGCCAAGCTCGACAGCGTGTTCGACAGCCCGCCCAAGTTCGACGACAGCTATTATGGCTTCACCATCCACGAGATCCGCGAGATGCAGATCGTCGACATGGGCAATTACGCCCATGGCAATCAGCCGATCCAGCACATGATCTATCTCTACGATTATGCCGGCGCGCCGTGGAAGGCGCAGCTTCACGCCCGCGAGACGATGAAGAAGCTCTACATGGCGACGCCCGACGGCTATCCGGGCGACGAGGATAACGGCCAGACCTCGGCCTGGTACGTGTTCAGCGCGCTCGGCTTCTATCCGGTGACGCCGGGCGCCGACCAATATGTCATCGGCTCGCCCTTGTTCCGCCATGCCGAACTCGCGCTCGAGAACGGCAAGCGCTTCGTGATCGACGCGCCGAACAACAGCGCGGCAAACATCTACATCCAGTCGGCGACGCTCGACGGCAGACCGCTCGATCGCACCTGGTTATCGCAGGCCGAGATCATGGCGGGCGGCACGTTGCGCTTCCGGATGGGGCCGACACCGAACAAGATGTGGGGAACGGGACCGGGCGCCGCGCCCTTCTCGATGACCAAGCGGCCCGGCGCGGGCCAGAGGGGACAGTGAGATGACCGACCAACGCCGATCGCTGCTGGGGGCCTATATCGCGGTCACCACCCTGTTCTTCGCCTGGGGATTCATCACGTCGCTGGTCGACCCGCTGGTGGCGTCGGTGAAGGGCATCTTCCGCCTGTCCGACGTCGAGGCGCAGCTCGCCGCCTTCGCCTTCTTCATCGCCTATGGCGTTACCTCGTTTCCGGCCGCGCGGCTGCTCAGCCGGTTCAAGCCGGTGCAATCGATCCTGCTCGCGCTCGGCATGATGATCGCCGGCTGCCTGCTGATGCTGCTCGCCGCCAATATCGCAATGTTCCCGATCGTGCTGCTGGGGCTGTTCGTGCTGGCGAGCGGGATCACCATCCTTCAGGTCGCGGCCAATCCGCTGTCGGCGGCCCTGGGCGATCCGAAATACAGCCATTTGCGGCTGACGCTCAGCCAGACGTTCAATTCGTTCGGCACCTTCATCGGCCCGCTGATCGGCGCGCATCTGTTCCTCAAGGGCGTCGAGGTGAAGTCGGGCGCGGTGATCGACGCCGCGACGCGCGCCCACGCGCTCGCCGGCATCGACCGCGCCTATTTCTGGATCTGCGGGCTGATCGGCCTGCTCGCGCTGTTCTTCTTCGCGACCCGCGCGATGGTCGAGCGCGCCGCGCCGCATACCGCCGACCATGGTCGCAGCACGATAAGGCTGATCGGCGAAGCCTTCGCCTCGCGCTGGGCGGTGATCGGCGGCATCGCGATCTTCCTCTATGTCGGCGCCGAAGTGTCGATCGGCACGCAAATGGCGCTGTTCCTCAATTCGGATGCGATCTGGGGCCATTCCAATGCGCCGTTCGCCGTGCCCTTGCTCGGCAGCGCGATGGGCAGCGACGGCGTGGCCGGCGTCTCGCTCGAGGAAGCCGGCAAGGCGGTCGCTTTCTATTGGGGCGGCGCGATGGTCGGCCGCGCGCTCGGGTCGGCGCTGCTCGGCATGGTCCGTGCCTATCGGCTGCTGGCTTTGTTCGCCGCCGCTGCGGCGCTGATGTGCCTCTATGTCGCCTTGGTCGGCGGTGTCGATGCCGGCTTCGTCGCGCTGGCGATCGGGCTGGTCAATTCGATCATGTTCCCGGTGACTTTCACCCTGACGCTCGAACGCTCGTCCGCCAGCGAGGAAGCGACCTCGGGCCTGTTGTGCACGGCGATCATCGGCGGCGCGTTCGTGCCGCTCCTCGTCGGGCTCGTCTCGCAATCGAGCAGCTACGCCACCGCCTTCGTCGTGCCGATGCTCTGCTATGTCGTGATCGGCCTGTTCGCGCTGAGCGCAGCGCGCGTCGAGCCGGTCCGGCGTGAGGATACGGCGGCGCTCGGCCCGGTCCATTGAGATATGCGCCGGCGGCGAATGTTCGAACGATGAAGCAGGAAGTCCACCACCGATGACCGCCACTTTGCTAGCGACCAAGCGCGTCGAGAAGCCGTGGGGGCGCCATCATCTGTGGCCGGGGTTCAGCGATCCGGCGCCGGGCGGGAAGCCGATCGGGGACGTGTGGTTCCAGACGCCCGACGCGGGCACGCCCGATTTGCTGATCAAATATCTCTTCACCAGCGACCGGCTGTCGGTCCAGGACCATCCCGACGACGCGGCGGCGCGGGCGGCCGGCTATCCGCGCGGCAAGGACGAATGCTGGGTGATTCTCGCCGCGGACCCCGGCGCCACGATCGCGCTCGGCACCAGGGAGCCGACCACGCGCGAGAAACTGCGCCAGGGCGCGCTCGACGGCTCGATCGTCGACATGCTCGACTGGAAGCCGGTCAAGGCCGGGGACTTTCTCTATTCGCCGGC
>NZ_JBQCCN010000223.1:0-3779 GCF_051962185.1 Sphingomonas sp. | reverse complement strand
CCGGATTGGGCGGGGACAGGCTTGCGGCTCATGCGGTCCTTTCGAGGGGCAGGGGTTGGCGGCGAGGCGAGTAACGCGCTTTCATGACCTCGCCGAACGAGGCCGTGCGGAACCGGGTTCCGTCAGGCGCTGGGGCGGTGGGGGCGTCGTTCATTCGCCAACGACGATGGCAGATCGGGCAGCAGGTGCACAGTCCTAATCACCACGCGGATGCGATTGGCCGGAGGCTGTGGCGCGATCGCCTCGCGTCCGGGGCAATCGCCTCATCGATCGACATCGCCGGCGACGTCGCTCAGGAGTACGTCGCGGATCGCTCCATCAGCCGCGAGATATAGGCGATCGGCCAGCCGAAACCGACGACATGGATCGAAAAGCTCAGCGCCATCATCCCCGGGTTGGTGGTCGGCGTGTAGCCCACCGCCGACAGCGGCACGACGACCCAGTTCATCACGACATAGGCAATGATCGCGCAGAGCAGGCCGCAGAGCAGCGGGCGGCTGTAGAGGAAGGGCAGGGGCCTTGCCGCCGCGATATAGGCACCCGCCGCGACCACCGAGATCAGGACGTGATAGAAGATGCCGAGCAACACCGCCGGCGTTCCACCAATATAGGCGTTCTTGCCCATCGTGCCGCTGGCGATCGACTGGAACACGATCCCGGGCGAATTGCCCAGCGACGCCTGGATCGGCAGCACGAAGATCATCTCGATCGCGGCGGCGGCGATGCCGGTGACGAGCGCGGCGATCAGGAAGCGATTGGGGGTCATGGTCTCTCCCTCTGCCTTCGGCGTCTCAGTGCAGGTCGTCGCGAACCACCGTGCCGCCCTTCATCACGAAGGCCACGCGCTGGAGCAGGGTGATGTCGGCAAGCGGGTCGCCGCGCACCGCGATCAGGTCGCCATAATGACCGGGAGTCAGCGAGCCGACTCTGTCCGACCATCCCATCAGCTCGGCACCGCCCAGGGTCGCGGCGCGGATCGCGCCGAGCGGGCCGAGGCCGAGCCGCGACAGGGTCACGATCTCGAACGCGTTGTCGCCATGATCCTCGATCGTGCCGGCGTCGAAGCCGCTGGCGATCTTGACGCCCAGTTTCTGCGCAAGCGGGAGATTGATGCGCGCGGTGGCGAGCAACTTGTCGACATAGGCTTTGACCCGGGGATCGGTCGCCTTCTCGCCGAACCGGACATAGGCGCCCTTGGTCGGCACCCAGAACACGCCCTTGTCGGCCATGGTCTTGAGCTCGTCCGCGGTCGCGTCATTGCCATGCTCGATCGAATCGACGCCCGCCGCCAAGGCGTTGCGGATACCGTCGGGTGTGGTTGCGTGGGCCGCGACCTTCCGGTGGAATTGATGCGCTACCTCGACGATCGCGCGGATCTCCTCGACCGTGAAGGTCGCGTCCCGCCAGTCGGCATAGACCTTGATCAGGTCCGCGCCATGACCGATCTGCTCGCGCGCGGCGCGGCGCGCTTCCTCGACGCCGCTGACCATCTGCGCGCCGGTCGGGAAATCCTTGAGGTCCCAGGCCACGCCGAACGGATTGTATTGGCCGATCATCGCGATGCCGCGCGACGCGCCTTGCATACGTGGTCCCTCGACCAAGCCTTCGTTGATCGCGTCGCGCAGGTCGAGATCGGCATAGCCCGAGCCCTCACTCTCGACGTCGCGCACCGAGGTGAAGCCGGCACGCAGGGTGGCGCGGGCATCCGCTGCGCCGTCGAGCGCGCGCCTGGCGAGCGATTTGGTCAATAGGCTGGCGCCATAATCGTCGGGCCCTTCCTTGAAGCGCGCCATCAGATGGTCGTGCGCGTCGATCAGGCCGGGAAGGACAGTGGCGTCGCCAAGGTCGATCACCTTGGCGCCGGCGGGAATGGCGAGCTTGCTACCGGCGGCGGTGATCTTGCCGTCGGTGATCAGGATGACGGCGTCCGGCTCGTAGCGGCCCTTCTCGACATCGAGCATCCGCGCGGCCTTTACCGCGACGACGGGTGAGTCGACGGGCGTTTGCGCAGGCCCGCTCGCGGGCGCGGCAAAAGCGAGGGCGACACCCGCCAGTAGAAGGGCCCAGCGACCGGCTGCTCGTCCGCGCATGACTTCCCCCCATCGCGATGCGCCGGAGATCGTGCCGTTGGACTGGCCGCTGAGCAACTATCTTCGTCATGCCGGACTTGTTCCGGCATCCAACGTGTCGCCAGGGATTCCGCTTGAGGAGCGTTGGACCCCGGAACAAGTCCGGGGTGACGATGCGGTTCAGGCAGCGAAGCGGAGCCGTTCGACGCCGATGACCGAATTGGGGCCGGCCTTGACCAGCTCGACCTCGACCATCGACCCGACCGGCGCGTCGGTCTCGATCAGGACCGATTGCAGCCAGGGCGACTTGCCGAGCATCTGGCCGGGAAGCTTGCCCGGGCGCTCGATCAGCACGTCGCAGGTCCGCCCGACGCTCGCGGCGTTGAATGCGGCCTGATCGCGATTGAGCGCGGCCTGCAGGCGTTGCAGGCGTTCGTCCATCACTTGCGGTGCGATCTGGCCGTCCATCGCGGCGGCGGGGGTGCCGGGGCGAGGGCTGTATTTGAAGCTGAACGCCATCGAATAGCGGACTTCGTCGATCAGGCTCAGCGTGTCCTCGAACTCGGCATCGGTCTCGCCGGGGAAGCCGACGATGAAGTCGCCCGACAAGGCGATGTCGGGCCGCGCGGTGCGGACGCGATCGAGGATGCGGAGATAGGAATCGCGGCTGTGGCTGCGGTTCATCGCCTTGAGGATGCGGTCAGTCCCCGCCTGGACCGGCAGATGGAGGAACGGCATCAATGTCTCGACCTCGCGATGCGCGGCGATCAGTCCGTCGGTCATGTCGTTGGGATGGCTGGTCGTGTAGCGGATACGCGCGAGACCGGGGATGCGGTCGAGCTCGCGGATCAGCGCGCCCAGGTCGCGATCACCGTCGCTCCAGGCGTTCACGTTCTGGCCGAGCAAAGTGATTTCCTTGGCGCCCGCGTCGACCAGCGCCTTGGCCTCGTCGACCAGCGCGGCCCATGGCCGGCTGATCTCGGCGCCGCGCGTATAGGGGACGACGCAATAAGTGCAGAATTTGTCGCATCCTTCCTGCACCGTCAGGAACGCGGTCGGGCCCACCTTGCGGCGGGCAGGCAGCGCGTCGAACTTCGACAGGACGGGCATGTCGGTGTCGAGGCCGAGTTGCCCTTCCGCAGCCTTCGCTACGAGGTTGGGCAAATTGTGATAGGATTGCGGACCGACCACGATATCGACCTTGGCGCGGCGCGCGATCTCCTCACCTTCGGCCTGTGCGACGCAGCCGGCGACGGCGATCATCGGCTCGTTGCCGTGTTTCCTCAGGCGGCCGATGTCCGAATAGACCTTCTCGGTCGCCTTTTCGCGGATGTGGCAGGTGTTGAGCACCACGAGGTCGGCGGCATTGGCGTCGTCGGTCGCGGTCAGGCCCTGCGCGGCCATCAGTTCGGCCATGCGCTCGCCGTCATAGACGTTCATCTGGCAGCCGAACGACTTGACGTGGAAGGTCTTGGGATTCTTGGCGGAGGTCATGATGGCGGCGCCTATAACAGCTCCTCCCCGGGACGGGGAGGGGGCCAATCAGGGTGTCGCTTGAGGTGGACCCCCTCCACCAAGCCGCTTCGCGTCTTGGTCCCCCTCCCCGTCCCGGGGAGGAGTTTTTCCGGCCCAGACATCATGTCCGATGAAGGTCGGCACGTCGTGCCCGATCACCTCGGCCAGCGCTTCGCGGATGCGGCGCAGGCTCTC
>NZ_JBQCCN010000222.1:0-15716 GCF_051962185.1 Sphingomonas sp. | reverse complement strand
GCGTTGGCGATGTACGCGTTCGAACTCTCGACCCGGCGCGCCAGGTTGGCGCCGACGAACAGGTCGAGGATGCGATAGACGCTGTTGGCGGCGACCCGGCGCCCCTCCGCCTTCGACACCGCATCGGCGATGTCATAGGCGCTGGCCGGCTTGTCGAACTTGGCGAGCGCTTCGAAGATGCTGGCGCGCATCGCGGTCCATTGCTCGCCGGATTTCTCCAGCGTTTCCTGCGCGGCCTTGGTCAGTTCCTTGCCCGAAGCCTCGTGATGGTCATGGTGATGATGTGCACCCATGCCGACGAATTTAGGGATTGTGACGGGGGAGAGCAATGGCCGAGACGGCCTTGCCCATTGCTGCTCAGTGCGCGGCGCGACGATTCAGATCGTGACCGAGCGCCAGGATCGCGACGCCGATCAACGTCCACAAGGTCTCGCCGCCATTGCCGTGCGGCAATTGCATCGCGCCGGCCATCATGCCGAGCCCGAGCGAGCCAGTGACCGCGGGGGCCATGTAGCCATGTTCGAAGATGCCGCGACCCAATGCCAGCGCGCCGAGGACGATGGCTACGGTCAATCCGACCTCATGGAAGGCGGGATGGAGCAGCATGCCACCCGCGGTCGACGCCAGTGCCACCAGCACCGCGCTGGCGAAGCAATGCACCGCGCACAGCCCCGACAGACCCATCGCGTAGCGATCGAGATTGGGCAGGCGCGCGAGCCAGGACAGGCGAATCGACGAATGCATCGGGGCGCTATTTAGGCCCAAGTGCGAGACGTTACAATATTACATAATTAGATGTCGGCCGTAATGGATCGGCGTGCCGACCAATTGCGGACATCGCCGGGGGACGCGGGGATAATCCTCCCTACGCGAAGCGTGGGGAGGGGGACCGCTGGCGAAGCCGGTGGTCGAGGGGCCGCAGCGGCGCAGCCGCGAGGACGGGAGTTTCCCCTCCACCACGACGCTGATGCGTCGCGGTCCCCCTCCCCATCCGCGATGGGGAGGATTTTATCGGCCCGTTATCGCGAGGGCTTTCAGAACGAGACGCCGAGCGAGAACACGACGCCGCCTTGCGAGATGTTCTTGCCGGTGGGCGCGAACAGATCCTTGCTGGTGTCGACATAGCTGACGCCGGCGGTGAATTGCTTGTAGGTCACCGACGCGCCCAGCGCCCAATCGGTATATTCCTTGCCGATCGAGAGATAGCTCGGCCCGAACGTGTGACCGAGATGGCCGGTCAGCGAGATCGGCGTCTTGGGAATGCCGACCGTCAGGTCGCCCGCCAGATACAGATTGTCGTCCTTGTCGCGGCCGGGCAGGCCCGACCAGATCGCCTTCTGCTTGGGCGCGTAATTCGCGGTCACCTTGAGTGTCGCCGGCCCGAGCGTGTCGGCGACCGACAGATAGGGCTCGACGAAGTCGGTGTTCACGCCTTTGGCGCCGCCCGGATAGTAATAATAGAGCACGCCGCCGTCGATCGTGACGCCGCTCTTGAAGGTGTGCTTATAGCCCAGAATCAGGTCGATTTCCTGGTCGCTGCCCGCGGCGATGTAATCGTCGATCGAGCTGCCCCAGACCGAGGCGTAGAAGCCGGCCGTGGTCGTCGCGGTCAGCCCGCCTTGCACCGCGAAATGCTTGTTGGTCTGCGAGATGCCGCGGAACCGATAGTCGGAGACCAGGGTCGCCGACCCGCTGAAGCTGACCGGCGGTGGCGGCGCGGTATCGCCGTCCGCGGCTGCGACAGGAGCGGGCGCGGGCGACGGATCGTCCACGGCAGCTGTCGCCGATGTCGGTGCGGCGGTCGCGTCGGGTGTCGGCGTCGATGCCGGCAGCGGGTCCGCCAGGGCGGGAGTTGCGATGGCGAGCGCAAGCGCGCCAAGGCTGATGTGAGACAAGCGCATTATCTTCCTTTCGAAGCGAAAAGTGCGTTCGTCCCGCCTGCAGTGCCAGTCCAGCCTCTGTATCGGCACTGCCGATTGGGCCGTTAAGCCGGTCACATGGCCAGCAGACTGCCCCGTTTCGCTGCGCTGCACAATATCATTCGGAGCAAGAACGCCCATCGCGGTAATAATGTTGCGGCGGTGCAACACTCATTCGGTCGAGGGCGGTCCTCCGACCAGGTGAATGTCGCGGCGAGGATAAGGCAGCGTAATGTTGTTGTCGCGGAACAGCACCCATAGCCGGTTCAACACGTCCGACTTGACGCTCCCCACACCGCTTTCGGGGTCGTTGATCCAGACCAGGACCTCGTGCTCGACCCCGACCTCGCCGAATTTGGCCAGCCAGACGTTCGACTTGGGGCTATCGAGTACGCGCGGGCTTTCCGCGGCGGCGCGCAACATCAATTCCTGCGCGAGCGGCAAGTCGCAATCATAGGCCACCGTCACCGGGATACGAATGCGGACGTTGCGATCGGTATAGGACCAATTCTCGACCGGCTTGGTCATCAGATCCTCGTTCGGGATCAGATGCTCCTTGCCGTCGCGGGTGAGCACGCTGACCGCGCGCACGCCGATCTTGTTGACCCAGCCGACATCCTTTTCGCCGACGACGATGACGTCGCCCGGCTTGATCGAGCGGTCGAGCAGCAGGATGATTCCGGCGATCAGATTGCCGATCGTCTTTTGCAGCCCGAAGCCGACCGCGAGGCCGAGCGCGCCCGAGAAGACGGTCAGGCTGGTCAGGCTGATGTCGAGCAGATCGATGCCGATGAAGAAGGCGAGCGCGATCGTCGCGATCCCGGCGAGCTTCTGCGCGAGCAGCTTCTGCGTCGGGTCGAATCCGCGCGTGCTGACGATGGCATGGCCGACCAGCCGGTTGGCGAGCCGGATCGCGGCGAGCAGGCCTACCACCGTCACCAGCACGACGACGAGACGCAGCAGCGAGAAGCGCCAGGATCCGACATCGAAGCCGATCGAATCGAGCGCCTGCTTGATCGGCGCCAGCCCGCCCACCGAATGGCTGAAGATCGCGACGAACAGGACCAGCGCGACGCTCCACGCCATCCAGCGCGCGAGGTTGAGGCCGCGCAACAATTGCACCGTCATCCGCGCCACCGCGGCGCCGAGGAAGAAACCGATCAGCCCGGCGGCGACCGGCGGCCAGTGCCCCGCCGCCTGGAGCAAGGCGAGCAGCAGCGCCGCGGCGCCATGGCGCAGCACCGAGGGAACGCGCGGGCCGATCCCTCCGACATGATGGCCGAGATGGCGCTGCCACAAGGCCTCGGTCGGCGGTCCCAGCCAGCGACCGGCGAGCAGCCCGGTCACCAGCGAGGCCAGGATCAGGCCGAACACGATGAGCGTCTCGGTCGCCTCGCTGCCCTGGGGGATGTAGAACCCCTGCGCTTGCAGCCAGGCAACGGCCTGGTTCATCCCCGTGCCGCCCGGAACGCCGCCAAGGCCTGCTCGAGATCGGCGATCAGGTCGCTCGTGTCCTCCAGCCCGATATGCAGCCGGACCAGTGCCCCGCCGTGATCGGGAACGCCCAGTACGCGCCGGGGATCGGCGGTCACCGCCAGGCTTTCGTAGCCGCCCCAGCTGAAGCCGATCCCGAACAGTCGAAGCGCGTCGATGAACGCGGCGCGGCTGGTCTCGTCGCCGTTCCTGAGCGCGAAGGAGAACAGACCCGACGCGCCCTTGAAGTCGCGGACGAAGAATTCATGCCCCGGGCAGCTCGGCAGCGCGGGGTGGAGCACGGTTGCGACTTCGGGCCGCCGCTCGAGCCAGCGCGCGATCTCCAGCGCCGCGGTCTCGTGCTGCTTCAGCCGCACCGCCATGGTGCGCAGCCCGCGTGAGCCGAGCCAGCAATCGTCGGGGCTCGCCACCTGGCCGAGCTGGAAGCTGAGGTTGCGCAGCTTGGCGAAATGCCCGGGCGCGGCTGTGACCGATCCCAGCATCACGTCCGAATGCCCGACGACATATTTGGTGCAGGCCAGCACCGTCAGGTCCACGCCCTTTTCGATCGCCGGGAACAGCAGCGGCGTCGCCCAGGTATTGTCGAGGATCGTGACGATTCCGCGCGCCTTGGCGGCGGCGACGATCGCCGGCACGTCCTGCACCTCGAAGGTCAGGCTGCCCGGGCTTTCGAGCAGGATCGCCTTGGTGCGGTCGCCGATCAGCTCGGCGATGCCGGCGCCGATCAGCGGGTCGTAATGCCGCGTCGTGACGCCGATCCGCTTGAGGAAGCCGGCGGCGAAACTGGTGGTCGGATCATAAGCGGAATCGACCAGCAGCAGCTCGTCGCCGGGCTCCAGTACCGATAATAAGGCGGCAGTGACGGCGGCGACGCCCGAACAATAGAGGAAGGTCCCCTCCGCGCCCGGCTCGAGTTCGGTCAGCGCGTCGGCCAGCGCCCATTGCGTCGGCGTGCCGCGGCGCCCGTAATAGAGCCGGTGGTGCGTATCGCCACGCCCGGTCTCGCGCAGATGCTCGACCGAATCGTAAAGGATGGTCGACGCGCGCCACACCGGCGGGTTGACCACGCCCTGCGTCCATTCCTTGCGCCGCCCCGCGGTGACGACGCGGGTAGGGGGCTTGTCGTTCTCGTTACCGGCCATTGGGAAGTGCTAGGAGGCTGGGCGCGGTTCGACAAGCGGGACGGACAGGGCGGTGCGGCTATTCCCCTCCCGCTCGCGGGAGGGGGTAGGGGAGGGTGTGCCGCCAAATGCTGACATCAGCCGTGAGGCGACAAGCCCTTCCCCGACCCCTCCCGCAAGCGGGAGGGGAGAATGGTCGATCAGCGTCAACTCGGTTTACGCCGCGCCCATCGCCTTGGGCGTGTCGCGATCGGCGCCCCATTCGGACCAGCTGCCGTCGTACAGCGCCGCTTCATTGCCGAGCAAATGCGCGCCGAACAGCAACACAGCGGCGGTGATGCCCGATCCGCAGGTGGTCACCAGCGGCTTCGACAGATCGACACCGGCGGCATCGAACTCGGCCTTGAGCGCGTCGCCGGTCTTCCAGGTGCCGTCATCGTTGAGCAGCCGCTTGTACGGCAGGTTCTTCGACCCCGGGATGTGGCCGGCGTGCGTCGCTGCGCGCGGGTCGGGTTCCTCGCCGGTGAAGCGCGCGGCGGAGCGGGCATCGAGCACTTGCTCCGCGCCGCTACCGACATTGGCCTTCATCTGCTCGAGGTTGCGGACCTGGCTGTCGTCGGCCCAGACAGTGAAGTGGCGATGGCGGTGCTGCGGCTTGCCGCTTTCGACCGGCCGGCCCTCGGCGCGCCATTTGGCGAGGCCGCCGTCGAGGATCGCGACGTCATGCGCGCCGAACACGCGCAGCATCCACCAGGCGCGCGCCGCGGTGAGATAAGGCGAATTGTCGTAGAGCACGATGCGGCTGCCGTCGCCGAGCCCGAGCGACTGCATGCGGCTGGCGAATTTCTCGGGCGGCGGCAGCATGGTCGGCAACGGATTGGCCAGGTCGGAAATCTCGCCGATGTCGAAGAACACCGCGCCGGGGATGTGCGCCGCCTCATATTCCGCGGCGGGATCGCGTCCGTCGCTGGCGAGGACATAGGTCGCGTCGACCACCCGGAGGTCGTTCGCCCCCAGTTCGTTCGCCAGCCAGTCGGTGGTCACCAGCGCGTCCATGATTCGTCACTCCTCTACTTGTGGTCAACGCCAAACGCCCGGGGAGGAAGGAACGGCGAGCCGATGGTAGCGCGTGCGGCGAGGGGCGTCGAGGCGGTTGAGGCCCGGGGATCAATTTCTTCGGCAGGCTGGCTTTGCCTTCCGGTTTGCCACCATTTCATCGTCATCCCGGGCTCGTCCCCGCGTCCACGGAACCGCACGATCCGGGGTTCGTGGCACGGTGGACCCCGGCACAGGGCCGGGGGCGGCGACGGCGGAATGGTGGCCGTCGAACTATCACGGGGTGACGGTCGGGGACGGCGCCCCTATATCCCGCGCCATGAACCCCAAGCATCTCGGCCAGACCAGCAGCCTTCCCGCATCGCCCGAAGAAGCGGTGCTCGATTACGTTCCCAATCCGCGCCAGGGACGGCCGTATCTGGTCCGCTTCACCGCACCCGAATTCACCTCGCTCTGCCCCGTCACCGGCCAGCCCGATTTCGCGCATCTGGTGATCGATTACGTGCCCGGCGAGACGATCGTCGAATCCAAGTCGCTCAAGCTCTTCCTCAGCTCGTTCCGCAACCATGCCGCCTTCCACGAGGATTGCACGGTCGGGATCGGCGAGCGGCTGGTCGCCGAGATGAAACCGCAATGGCTGCGCATCGGCGGCTATTGGTATCCGCGCGGCGGCATCCCGATCGACGTGTTCTGGCAATCGGCTCCGGTGCCAGAGGGGCTGTGGCTGCCTGATCAAGGCGTTCCCAGCTATCGCGGGCGCGGCTGACCTTCGCGATCCTAACACGGATCAACGCGAATTCTTTGTTGCATTGCAGCAAAGGCGCAACCATATTTCTTTCAATCCGTTCAGGAAGGCATGAAACCGGGGCCATGGGCCCTCAACCGTCTTGTGAAAGGGCCGAAATGGCGTCTTCGCCGCAACAGCCGCGTACCAAGCATCTTGCACTGATCGGCAACTTCCTGCCGCGCCAATGCGGCATCGCGACATACACCACCGATACCTACCTCGCGCTCCAGGATCGCTTTCCGGAGATCAAGGTCGACGTCTATGCGATGGATGATCGCGCCGACGGCTATGACTATCCCCCCGAAGTCACCGGGGCGATCCCCCAGGAAAACGTGCTCGCCTATTTGTCAGCGGCGCGCGCGATCGAGGCGAGCGGGGCCGAGGCGGTCTGGATCCAGCACGAATATGGCATTTTCGGCGGGCCGGCCGGCGAGCATCTGCTGGCCTTGCTCGAACGGCTGACGATCCCGGTGATCGTCACGCTGCACACCATCCTGGAAAACCCGAACGACGATCAGCGGCGCGTGATGGACGGGCTGCTCAAGCGTGCCGCGCGGGTGATCGTGATGGCGGACATCGGCCGCGACATCCTGACGCGCGTCTATGGCGCGGACCCGCGGACGATCATGATGATCCCTCACGGCGTTCCCGACCGTCCGCTGATCGATCCCGACGAGATGAAGCCGCGCTTCGGCTGGGAAGGGCGCAAGGTACTGCTGACCTTCGGCCTGCTCGCCCCGAACAAGGGGATCGAAAGCGTGATCGCGGCGATGCCGGAGGTGGTCGCGGCCAATCCCGACGCGCTCTATGTCGTATTGGGCGCGACGCATCCCAATCTCGTCGCGCAGGAAGGCGAGGCATATCGCGACCGCTTGAAGGCGCTGGCCGCGGACAAGGGCGTGGCCGAGCACGTCCGCTTCATCGACGGCTTCCTCGAACATGAGGAATTGCTCGATTATTTGCAGGCGACCGACCTGTACGTCACGCCGTACACCAACCCGGCGCAGATCACCTCGGGAACGCTGTCCTATGCCATCGGCGTCGGCAAGGCGGTGGTGTCCACGCCTTATATCCATGCGACCGAGATCCTGGCCGACGGCCATGGCGTGATCGTCGATTTTGGCGACGTTGCCGCGTTCGCGCGCGAGATTTCGCGGTTGCTCGACGACGACGAGGCGCGCCGCGACCTCATGCAGCGCGCCTATGCCCGCGGCCGCACGATGATCTGGCCGCGCCTCGCCGAGGCGGGGATGGCCGGAATCGACGCGATCGTGGCCGCCGCGCCGCGCCGGATCAGGAGCAGCAAACCCTTGACCCCGCTCAAGCCCAGCATCGCCGCGGTCGAGCGGATGAGCGATGCGACCGGCATGTTCCAGCATGCCATCCTGTCGGTGCCGGACTTTCGTCACGGCTATTGCATCGACGACAACGTCCGGGCGCTGATGCTCATGTCGGCGGTCGACGACCTCGACGAGGAAGTACGCGACCGCTGGATGACGACCTATGCGGCGTTCATCCAATACGCGTGGAACCCCGACAAGCGCCGGTTCCGCAACTTCATGAATTTCGACCGGACCTGGTGCGAGGAATGCGGATCGGAGGATTCGAACGGCCGCACGATCTGGGCGCTGGGCGTGACCGCCAAGCGCGCGACGATGGCCAAGCATCGCGACTGGGCGGCGCGGCTGTTCGACGAGACCGCGGGACTCGCCTTCGAACTGATCAGCCCGCGCGCCCAGGCATTCGCGATGCTCGGCGCGGCGGCGATGCTGAGCGCGCGTCCCGGTCATGCCCAGGCGCGCGAGATCCTGCGGCGCTTTTCCGCCGATCTCGCCGGCTTGCTCGAGGAAACCCGGCGGCCCGAATGGGAATGGTTCGAGATCGTGCTGGCCTATGACAATGCCCGCCTGCCCGAAGCGATGATCCGCGCCGGCATGGCGCTCGATCGCCAGGATTTGATCGACAGCGGGCTGACCACGCTCAACTGGATCGTCGACCAGCAGACCAGCCCCGAAGGGCGTTTCCGCGCGGTAGGTACCGAAAGCTTCGGCCGCGCCTATGAAGGGCCGCTACCGTTCGATCAGCAGCCGCTCGAGGCGCAGGCGACGATCGATGCCTGTGCCGCCGCGTTCAAGGCGACCGGCGATCCGCGCTGGGTCGAAGAGGCGCATCGTGCCTATCGTTGGTATCTCGGCCAGAACGACCTCGACCTGCCGCTGGCGACGGCGCAGGACGGTGGCTGCTTCGATGGGCTGATGCCGGGCGGGGTAAACCGGAATCAAGGCGCCGAATCGATTTTGGCCCTGCAATTGGCGTCCTGCGCGATTTCCGCACTTGGAAAAGCGGCTGGAACCGTGGCAGGGACGAAGCGCGCCGTCGCGTAGCGACGACACGCGGCGCCGCTTGGATAGGTTGCAAGCGGGATCGCCGTTGCTCGAGATTTTTCATCACAGCCTCAGGCTGCACGCCGATCCGTCACGCGTCGTGGTGCGTCCGTTCCATATCGGCTGGTCCCCCAATGGCGGCGGCACCAGCCGGACCGAGCGGCTGGTGCGCGAAGTCATGGCGATGTCGCCGGACGAGACCCGCGACGAGCTCGAGATCGTGCTCAAGGATTTCGAGGCGCGGCACTGGCAGACGCGCCGCGTGTTCATGACGCGCTATGACGAGATCGAGGATCTGCTCGGGCTCGACGGCAAGGATATCGGCGACGAGAAGCGCCAGTTGATCGGCGCCTATTTCTGCCACGAATATAGCTATGCGGCGGCCGCGCTGATGAACCCCAGCGCGGTGCCGCATTTCGACCAGACCGGCATGCCCAAGGGGTCGATGCGGATCCTGATGTCGCTGCGCGCCGTGGGGGAGGGGCACATCTCCTCGGTCGCTTTCCGCGAAGGCATCATCACCGCCGACAACCAGATGCGGCTGGCGCCCGAGCCGCCGTTCGCGACCGCCGCCGACGTCCATGGCAGCGACGAGGAGCATGTGCCCTCCGGCCCGGTGACGGTGCATCGTCATCGTGACTCCACGCTGTCGGGCACGGTGATCTTCCCGATCACCGACGCCCAGTCGAAAGGGCTGGAGGACCTTCGCCTCGTTCAGTTCCGCCATGACGACGGCGAGGTCGAGTGGCTCGGCACCTATACCGCCTATAACGGTTCGCAGATCCAGTCGGAGCTGTTGCGCACCCGCGATTTCCGCTCGTTCGACCTGGTGCCGATGACCGGCCCGGCGGCGCGCAACAAGGGCATCGCCTTGTTCCCGCGCAAGATCGGCGACCGCTACATGGCGATCGGCCGGCAGGACGGCGAGAATCTGTTCCTGCTCGATTCCGATCGGCTGACGCATTGGGAAGAGGGCAAGTTGATGCTCGAACCCCATTATCCCTGGGAGCTCGTCCAGATCGGCAATTGCGGTCCGCCGATCGAGCTCGAGGAGGGGTGGCTGCTGCTGACGCATGGCGTCGGCGCGATGCGCAAATATTCGATCGGCGCGGTGCTGCTCGACAAGGACGACCCGTCGAAGATCATCGGCCGCGCGGTCGAGCCGATCCTGGCCGCCAAGAACCAGGATCGCGAAGGCTATGTGCCCAACGTCGTCTATTCGTGCGGAGCGATCCGCCACGGCGACGTCCTGTTCCTGCCCTATGGCGTCGCCGACAGCTCGGTCGCCTTCGCCTTCGTGCCGATCAAGGAACTGGTCGCGACGCTGACCTGATCGGGTAGCGCGTCTGCCCGATCAGCGCGCCAGCTTCTTCGTACGCGCGTACAGCAGCGCGATCAGCCCGATGAACAGCAGCGGCGCGAGGTAGAGGGCAACGGCCTCGAAATGGGCGCCGACGACGGCCAGCGGCGCATCGTTGGGTGGGGTCGGATTGTTGCGATTGGCCCAGGCAAGGATGCCCGCGAACGCCACCCCGAACAGGCTCTCCCCGACGATCAGACCAGTCGCGGCGAGCACGCCCATCCGCTCGGCGAAGCTGGGATTGGCCTGACGCTCGGCCCAGCGGTCATAGAAATGGCCGATCACCGCGCCGACCGGGATCAACAGCGTCAGCCCCATCGGGAGATAGATTCCCATGCCGACCGCGAGCGGGGGCAGCCGCATCTTGCCCGACCGGCCGAGAAGCTCGTCGATCGCGATGACGATCGCGCCGATCACCGCGCCGACGCCGATCAGCCGCCAGTCGAGATCGCCGCCGAGAACGCCCTTGGCTATCGACGAAATGAGCGCGGCTTGCGGCGCCGACAAGGCGTTCTCACCCGCGCCGGGCATGCCGACGAAGCCCAGGGTGTTCTTGAGCAGATCGAGCGTTACCGGAATCGCCAGCGATCCGAAGATCACGCCGAGCACCAGCGCGATCTGCTGCTTCCACGGCGTGGCGCCGACCAATTGCCCAGTCTTCAGATCCTGAAGATTGTCGTTGGAGATCGTCGCGACCGAGAAAACGATCGCGGTCGTGAACAATGCATAAGCGATCAGTGGCGCGGTCTGCTTGGGGTCGGTGCTGTGCCCGAAGACGGCCACGAGCAGCAACGAGGCGCCCAGCACCGCGAGAATGCCGACACCTGATACGGGGGAGTTCGACGCGCCGATCAGCCCGGCCATATAGCCGCAGATCGCCGCGATCAGGATGCCGACGATCAGGATATAGACGACCGTCCCGCCGATCACCAACACCGGGTAATCGTGCACCACGCCACCGGTGGAGAAGCTCCACAACAGCCAGGCGATCACCGGCACGGTCAGCAAGGTGATGCCGGCGACGACGCCGATCGGCAGGTCGCGTTCGGTCAGTTCCAGTGTGCCGCCGCCCTTGCGCGCCGCGCTCGCGGCCATCGCGCTACGCAGGCCGCTGATGATCGGTCCGATGATCTTGAGCAGCGACCACATCGCCGCGACGCCGATCGTCCCGGCACCGATGAAGCGCACCTGGTCGCGGAAGGTGTGGCTGACCAGCGCGTCGACCGTCGCCATCGGCGGGTTGTGCGCCGCGAGATAGGGAACCAGTCCCGTCCAGGCGATCATCATGCCGACGAACATCGCCACGCCAACCGACAGGCCGACGAGATGCCCGACGCCGATCAACAGCATGGAATAGCTGGTCGAGAAGCCGGAGGCGGTCCCGCCGATCCGGAAGTTCTTGGTGATCTCCCCCGCGGCCAGCTTCATCGCGGCGAGCAGGGCATAGGCCGCGGAGATCAGCGAGCCCAAGACGAGGATACCAAGTCCTTTGCGGTTTTCCTCGGCTCCGTTCGCGCTGGCCGATCCGACCTTGAGCACCTCGGCGGCCGCCACGCCTTCCGGATAGGGGAGGTCGGAACCCGTCACCAATGCCCGGCGCAGCGGTACCGAGAACATGACGCCGAGCGTGCCGCCGACGATGCAGACCGCGACCGTGGTCCAATAGGGAAAGCCCGTCCACCAGCCGACCATGATCAGCCCCGGCAGGACGAAGACGATCGCCGCCAGCGTTCCCGCCGCCGATGCGATCGTCTGGACGATATTGTTCTCCAGGATGTTGCCATCCTTGAAGAAACGCAAGATCGCCATCGACACGACCGCCGCCGGGATCGAGGTGGCGAAGGTCAGTCCGACCTTCAGCCCCGCATAGACGTTCGCCGCGGTGAACAGCACGGTGATCAACGCCGCGAGAAAGACCCCGCGTACGGTAAGTTCTGCGAGTGGACGGGTGGTGGCGGTGGTCATGCGAAGGGCCCGGTTCGAAAGTGTTCTTGGTGCCGGTAAAGCCTGCCCATTCTCGGCGCGCCTGCGTGTCGCTGCGCTGAACGGAAAACCACCCCGGTTTTATGAGCCCGGAACGTGGCACATTATTGCGGGGTTAGGACAGAAGATTCTGCGGCGCCATCAGCGAGGCGGTGGTGTAGCCGCTATGCAGCCGCCAGCCGAGCGATGTGTAGAGTTCGCGCCCAGCAGGCGTCGCGCAGAGCATGGCGTCACGGGCGCCGAGCCTGTTCGCCTCGATCGTGAGCGCGCGCATGATCGTGCTGCCCAGTCCTCGGCGCTGGTATCGGTCGGCGGTACGGATGCGATCGAATATGACGAGGTCGCCCATCGACACGACGCGCCCCCGCGCCGCCTCTTCGCCCTCCGCATCGGCGATATGCGCGAAGGTGATGGCGCCCTCGCTCATTATATCCATCGTGAATTCCGTCGAGAGGATCGGCGCACGGTCGAGCATCGCCGACAGCGGCGCGGTCATCATATAGCCCGGGGTCGCGATCTCCCAGCCCGGCGGGAGCAAGGGCTGGACGATCTCGGCCGGCGCGCAGACCTTGAGGTAGAGCAGCGGGCGGTCGATCGCGGCGGCGAGCGGGCGGATCAACTCGGCATCTGGCCGCGCGAAAATGTAGCGGCCGATCTGCTCAGGCTGACCGACATGGATGTAGAGCCCTCCATGCCGCTCGACCGGCGGCGCCGCACCGCGCGACATTGCCCAGGCCTCCGCCCAGCGGGCGATCAGCGCGGGATCGGCTTCGAGCATCGCTCAGTCGGAATCGGGAATCAGGCCGTATTCGACGTTGAGATCGAGCAAGCGATGGCCAAGGATCGCATTGGTTCGCACGTCGACCACCACGACCAGGAAGATGTCGGGCCGGTCGGTCTCGATCAGGATCTGGTCGTAGCGGCCCCTGGCGTCCTGATAGACCCGGTCGACATCGAGGAACTGTTCGACGCCATAGGCCGTGGGATCGAGCGCGTCGACATAGGGCCAGATGTCGAGATCGCCGCCGGCGTCCTCGTCGTCCGTGACGTCGAGCATCGGCTCGTCGAAGCAGGCGGCGAATTCCGCCGCGCTCAATTCGCGCGGGGCGGTCAATCGAACCCGTTCTCGAGGAAGCGCTCGGCATAGGCACAATGCATCGCGATGCCCTTGGCCATGACCGATTCCTCAATCGTCAGCTTGGTGTTGTGGAGCGGCGGGTTCTTGGCGGGCTCCGAGCCCTCGGGTGCGACGCCGATGAACGCCATCGCGCCGGGAACTTCGCGCAGCACGTAGCTGAAATCCTCACCGCCCATGATCGGCGCGGGCATCGGCTGCCACTGGCCCGGATCGAGATCGTCGGAAATCTGCTTGAGCAGGCCGACCGCGCGCGGATCGCATACGGTGACGGGATAGCCGTCGTCGATCCGCACCTCGGCGACGCAGCCGTGCGCGGCGGCGATGTTCTCGGCGATGCGCTTCAGCCCGGCACGCGCTTTCTCCCGCGTCTTGGGCG
This sequence comes from Sphingomonas sp., assembly GCF_051962185.1. Classification (GTDB taxonomy): domain Bacteria; phylum Pseudomonadota; class Alphaproteobacteria; order Sphingomonadales; family Sphingomonadaceae; genus Sphingomonas. Next base: position 2,098 of record NZ_JBQCCN010000222.1, on the reverse strand, counting down.
AGAGCGTACGCAGCGTGCCGATCATCTGCACGTCGTCGGGAATGATATTATAGGCGCTGCCCGCCTCGATCTTGGTGATCGACAGCACGGCGGGGTCGGTCGCCGGGATCTGGCGCGCGACGAACACCGAGAGCGCGGTGACGATCTCTGCGGCGACCGGGATCGGGTCCATCGCGTCGTGCGGCATCGCGGCGTGGCCACCCGCGCCGCGAATGGTGAAGTTGAGCGCGTCGGTCGACGCGAGCAGGGCGCCGGGCCGCGTCTGGATCGCGCCGGCGCGGGCATTGGGATAGATGTGGAGCGCGAAGGCGCTGTCGGGGCGCTGCACGTCGAGCAGGCCGTCCTCGATCATGAAGCGCGCGCCGTGATGCCCTTCCTCGCCCGGCTGGAACATGAAGACCACGGTGCCGGGCAGGCTGTCCTTGCGCGCCGACAGCGCCCGCGCGGCGCCGACCAGCATCGAGCAATGGCTGTCATGGCCGCAGGCGTGCATCGCATTGGGCACCTGGCTGGCGAAATCGAGCCCGGTCTCCTCGGGCATCGGCAGCGCGTCCATGTCGCCGCGCAACAGCACCGTTCGGCCATTGTCGCCGCCGCCGCGCAGGATCGCGATGAAGCCGGTGGTCGAGGTCGATTCGTGAATCTCGAGCGGCAGCCCGTCGAGCGCGGCGCGCAATTTGGCGGTGGTGCGCGGGCAATGGTTGCCGATCTCGGGATCGGCATGGATCGCGCGTCGCAACGCCACCACATCGGCGAGTTCGGCCTCGCCGGCGGCGATCCAGTCGGTTGAAAAGTCGTTCATGCGTATCGTCCTCGAGTCTTCCCGGGCACGCTAGCCCCAAGCGTCATGCCGCGTCGAGCGCCTCGCGCACGCGGCGGCCGATATTGCTGGCGAGCCCGGGCATCGCGGCGAGGTCCTGCAGCTCGGGCAGGGTCGCTCCGCCGAGGTTGACGATCCGTACCAGCCGCGGGAATCCGAAATCGGGATTGGGCCGCTCGGCAAGGATCACCGCGTCTCCCGCCGCGATCGGCCCTTCGCGCAACACGCGATAATACCATCCCGAATGCCCGGTCTTGACCATGTGCCGCGCCAATCGGGCGTCGCCCATCGCCAGCGCCAGCTTGAAACAGGGCTGGCGCGGCTGGCAGACCTGCAGCAGCGCGCCGCCGATCGCGTGGACGTCGCCTACGCACAGATCGTCCTCGGTCACCGCCTCGACCGTCAAATTCTCGCCCATCGCGCCGGCGACGAAACGCGGAGCGAGCTCGGGGAAGGCGGTCGCCCAGTCGGGATAGCGGGCCGAAGGATAGGCATAGACCGCCTTTTCGGGACCGCCATGGACCGAGAGGTCGGCCTGCTGGTCGCCATCGAGTCCGAGCGCGCCGGCCAGGATCGGCCCGGCCACCGCGCTCTTCAAAAACGCGCTCGCCACGTGTTCCGGGCCAAGCGGCGCGATCCGCCCGACGCGAAGCGAGGCGACCCGTGCGGTCATCGCCGCGCCGTGATCACGCTCGGAAAGACAACGAGTAGATTGTGGAGGATTGTCACTCGTCTTCCCCTATTTCCCACCCCGGCGAAGGCCGGGGCCCAATTACGACGCAGCCCGCGGCTGGGCGCCGGCCTTCGCCGGGGTGGGATTGGTGTTTGCTATCGGCCTTTGAACAATCCGCCGAGCACGCCGCGCACCAGGCCGCCGAGCAGGCCGCCGCTCGAGCTTCGCGACGATCCGCCGAATACCGCCTTGGTCACTTCGGTCGCGACCGCGCGGCCGACCGCGGAGCTGGCCGAGCGCGTCGCGGACGTCACCGCCTTGTTCCACGGGCTATTGGCCGCGGCACGGGCGTCCGCGGCCGCCTGGCGTTGCGCCGCGAGCTGGGCCTGGGCATCGGCCTTCGCCTGCACCGCGGCGGCTTTGGCGTCGGCGGCGGCCTGTTTGTCGGCATCGGTCTTGGCCTGGGCCTCGGCGGCCGCGGCGGCGGCTTCGTCGGACTTGGCCTTGAGGATTTCCTCGGCGGATTCGCGATCGACCAGCAGGTCGGATTTAGACCCCAACGCGTCGGGCTGGATGATAGTCGCGCGCGCCACGGGCGGCACAGG
>NZ_JBQCCN010000221.1:0-2105 GCF_051962185.1 Sphingomonas sp. | reverse complement strand
CCCTTTTCGATCTCGTCCATCGTCAGCTCGTGCGCGCGGACCGGGTCGCGGCCGGTCAGCTTGGTCGCCGCGGTGTCGTCGGCGATCGCCTGGACCTCGAGGATGTGCAGGCCGCAGAATTCGGCGATCTGCTCGAAGCTGAGCGAGGTGTTGTCGACCAGCCAGGAAGCGGTCGCATGCGGCATGAGCGGCTGAGCCACGAAAATCTCCGTCAGAAATAAATAGGGCCGCCCCTCGCGGAGCGGCCGTGTCGTGGAGGGCGATGTAGTCCGAATGGCGGATTTGGGCAAGCGGTGGAGCGAGTGAGGATCGCTTTGTTCGTCATCCCCGCGAAAGCGGGAACCCATCTCGTGCTGTCGTCACCATTACGTCGCGCCTGTTTTGGGAACGTTTTGGGAGATGGGTCCCCGCTTTCGCGGGGATGACGGTTGGAGGCGTTTAGGCCGCCAACGCCTCGTCACCGCCGACCGGGACCAGCGCATGCAGAAACTGATGCGCGCTCTTGGCCCAGGTGAAACCCTGGCCATAGGCTCGGCACGCCGCCCGGTCTCGGGTCAGCGCTTCGGCGATCGCCTGGTCGAGATCGTCGTTCATCGCCCCGGTCTCCGGCGTGAGCACGTCGACCGGCCCGGTCACCGGATAGCCCGCGACGGGCGTGCCGCAGGCCAGTGCCTCGATCATCACCAGCCCGAACGTGTCGGTCTTGCTGGGGAAGACGAAGACGTCGGCGGCGGCATAAGCCGACGCGAGGTCGGTGCCGAATTTAGGTCCGAGGAAATGCGCCTCCGGGAACTTCGCCTTGAGCGAGGCAAGCGCCGGGCCATCGCCGACGATCACCTTCGATCCCGGATGCGTCGCAGTCAGGAATGCCTCGATATTCTTCTCGATCGCGACCCGGCCGACATAGAGCTGGATCGGGCCGGGCAAGGCGTGGATCACGGGATCGGGAATCGGATCGCCGAAGGTCGAGAGATCGACGCCGCGCCCCCAATGCCGGATCTGGGTCAGGCCATGCGCCTTCAGCGTGTTGGCGATCGACGGGGTCGACGCGAGGATCGACTGCGCCGGCGAATGGAACCAGCGGATGTAGCGCCACACCCATTCGGGATTCACGCCCGTGCGCGCCGCGACATAGTCGGGGAATTGCGTGTGGTAAGCGGTGGTGAAAGGAAAATCGCGCGCCAGGCACCAGCGCCGCGCCGCCAGGCACACCGGCCCCTCGGTCGCGAGATGGATCGCCTGGGGGCTGAAATCCTCCAGCATCCGTCCCACCGATCCGGTCGAGGCGAAGGCCAGGCGGATCTCGGGATAAGTCGGACACGGCAGTGAATAGAACAGATCGGGCGAGACGATCAGCACCTCGTGCCCCTGCGCGACCAGTTCGTCGCGGACCGACTGCAGGGTGCGCACGACCCCGTTGACCTGAGGGCTCCAGGCATCGGTGACGATCGCGATGCGCACGTTCTTCAGGCCGCCGCTAGCGTCAAGAAGGGGGCTTGCGCCTGTCTTCCTTCGATTTCGTCGGCCCAGTGCAACACCTCCATCCGGCCATCGAAATGCTCGACCAATGCGGTGCAGCCTTCGACCCAATCCCCGTCGTTATAATAAAAAACGCCGTGGATTTCACGATATTCCGCCGTGTGGATATGTCCACAGACAACACCGTCCACCCCGCGATGCGCCGCGGCCTGGGCGACGACGTCTTCGTAATGCGAGATGAATTCGACCGCGTTCTTGACCTTGGCCTTGGCATGCTTGGACAGCGACCAATAGGGCAGGTTCCAGAAGCGCCGCCAGCGGTTGACCAGCCGGTTGAGCGCCATCATCGCCTCGTACGCCGCGTCGCCGACATGCGCGAGCCAGCGATGCGACAACGTGATCGCGTCGAATTCGTCGCCATGCAGCACCAGCAGGCGGCGGCCGTCGGCGGTCTCGTGGATGGCATTGCGGCGGATCGCGATGCCGCCGAAATCGAGCCCGCAGAACTGGCGCACGACCTCGTCGTGATTGCCCGGGATGTAGATCACCTCGGCGCCACGCTTGGCGCGCTTCAGCAGGCGCCAGACGACGTCGTTGTGCGCCGCCGGCCAGTAGAATTTCTTCTT
>NZ_JBQCCN010000220.1:0-17318 GCF_051962185.1 Sphingomonas sp. | reverse complement strand
GCCTGACTGCCTGGCTGACCCCGCTCAAGGGCGAAGGCGTGGTCGATGGCGTCGCCTGGCGCGCAGGCGAATGCGTCACCGTCACCGGCACCGCCCATGTCTCCGCCCAACCCGGCAGCGACATCCTCTTCGCCTATCCCGCCACCAAGCGAATTTGAACCGCTTTCAGGCCGACCCGCCGGCCGCTTCCCCCCGAGCGAGAAAGTCCGCGAAGGAGATCGCGCGCAGCATCTGGTGACGGTAGCGACGGTCGACGCCGGGGTCGCTCCAGTCGAGGTCGTCCCAACGCAGCGCCCAGTCGCGCAGCCGCGCTACGTCCAGCAGCGCGGCCACGCCCGGCGACCGATCGAGCTCGTCGACCTTGTCGAGTAGTCCCTCGCGACTCAGCCCGAGATGCCAATCGGCAGCCTGCAGCCCGCGCAGGCTCGGCGTCAGCACCGCCGCGGGCAGCCGGTCGGTCAGGCCCAGCCGCACCAGTGCCGCCGGCATGCCGCGATGGAGCAACAGGCCGTCGGGCAACGACAGGCAGAATTCGACGAAACGGCGATCGGCGGTCGGATCGCGCTCGTCGATTCGCCATGCCGCAAGGATGCCCTTGCGGCGACAGGCTTGGTCGGGCCGCTCCATCGCCGCGATCCGCCCTGCGATGGTGCCGCGCGGATCCACGTCGCCGATGCGATCGCCGTGCGCGTCCAGTCCCGCGCGACGCCCCTCCAGCAGCGGACCCGGCGACGCCTCGCTCCGAGCCCCACCGCGCCTCAGCCGGGTGGCGGCGCCGGGGCCCAGAATTTCGCCGATCAGCCGCCCGGCGCCGGCGCCGCGCCGCCGCAGCGCGATCAACTCGGCCGCCGCCCGTCTCCATCGGCCCTGGCGGATCAGGCCGTGGATGACGCCGATGCCGCGAAAGCTGAGCGTGTGGTTGCCCATCTGGCCCATCAGCATGACGCGCTGTCCCCGCGCGCGCGCCTCGTCGAAAATCGCGTCGCTCCAGGTACCGTTGCACAGATTGAGTATCGGCTGCTGATACAGGTGGAAGATGCGATCGAGCGCGTCGAACGGGGATCGGCTCCCGGCGTCGATCAGCACATGGTCGATATTGGCGTGCATCCCGGCGACCTCGGCGGCGACGGGCCCCTCGTCGAAGCGCCGGCCGGGCGGACCGATACCGTCGAACCCGGCACGGGGAACGGCGGTATAAGCGGTCAACCGGCGCCCCTGTGGCGCAATCAGGCGGGCGGCGGTAGCGGCGACCGCCGTGCTGTCGAGCCCCGAACTCATCTGCGCCCCGACCTCGCCGTCCTTCGTCCCGCGCAGCGCGCGCGCCACGGCCTGGTCGAGCTCGTCGCGCAACGCTGCGCGATAGGCCTCGACGCCGCGCAGGCGGAGCGGCGCCGGCGCGGGCGTCCAATGGCGTTCGACCCGAACGCCTTCCCGCGTCACGGCGACGAAATGTCCCATCGGAACGCTCGTTACCTCGCGAAAGCAGGTCGCGCCGGGCGGCGGCGGGATCAACTCGAGCGCATGGGCGATCACCACATCGTCGACCGTCGGCGCGAGATCGGGCAACGCGTGGAGCCCGCTGGGCATCGAGGCGAAGGCGAACCAGCCATTCTTGCGGGCATAATGCAACGGCCGGCCGCCGAGCGCGTCGCGCGCGAGCAACCAGCGTTGCCGCGCGGCATCCCACAAGGCGAAGGCATAGTGGCCGAACACACGATCGAGCCCTGCCTCCCCCCACGCCTCAAGCGCGGCGAGCAATAGCGCGGCATCGCTCATCTCCCGGGCTCTGGCCGCGTCGATTCCAAGTTCCTGCGCCAGCGTCGCGCGATCGTCGAGCCGGACATCGGCGACCAGGTGCAGCCGCTGGTCACGGCTGCGCAACGGTCCGCGATCGTGGCGATCTTCGGGCAGCGTCGCGACGAGCCGGCGCCCGATCGCGACATCATCCCCGGCCGCGGCGCTGACCGGATCGTCGCCGAACGGCCACAGCGCGGTCAGCATCCGCGCCAGGCCGTCCGCCGCCGACCGGCCATCGGGACACCAGAGGCCGGCGATGGCGCTCATCGCGTCAGGCGGGCGCCACCCGTTTGACCAGCCCCGCCGCGATCAACTCGGGCAGGACGCGGTCGATATCAGCGGCGGCCTCCTGAGGGGATACGTCGTACAGGTCGCACAAGCGTGCGACCATCGCCGCATGGGTAATGCCTTCGCGCAACTGCGGAACGAGGTGCCGCATCGCCCCACGAATCCCGAAATAGCGGCCCAATAGCACGCTGAGCCCGACGCTTTCCCCTTCCATGTCGGTCAGCAATGCGTCGTCGGCGATCACGTAAATAGCGCCTTCGCCTGGAATCCCGTCATCCCGACTCCCGTCTTGCGATGTCATGAGCGTCGAATTCCCGAAAAAAATCGGCACCTGTCGACCGATCCGGCGGGATTAGGGTCGCGGCAGGCGCGAGGCAAGCGCCATTGACCGCCATTCAACGGTCATATACTTCCCGATTCCAAGATCTTTGGGGGGATTTACATGGATCGATCTCACGACATCGAGCGGTTCGACAAGCCGGCTTTCGAGCCGTCGGAGCTGGTCGATTATGGCGATGCGCGCCTGACTGAGAGCGGCGTCAGCGGCAGCAGCGACGCGAATAACGGGTACGATTCCTGATCGTCTGCGGGATGAGATGAGGTTGGTTCCGCGGGCCGCCGGCACGGCTTTGCACGTCGCCGGCCTATCCGTCGCCCGCATCGCTGCGGACATCGCCGATCCCCCGGGTTGCGACCTCGCCTGGCGGATCGTCCGCGTCGATGCCTTGCCCTTCGATGCGGAAGTGGTTCGCCGCAACGGCGTGGTCCGTCGCGCGCCCGACGACGAGGACGATGGCGCGATCGATTACCTGTTCGGCCATGGCGACGCGGTGCGCTGCCATTTCCGCGTGCATGCCGATGGGTCGGTGACCTGCTGGGCCGCGCCGGGATTGAACGACCACGATATCGACGGCCTGTTCGGTGAGGCGATCCTGCGCGTGGTGCTGCGGCAGCGCGGGCTGCCGTCCTTCCATGCGGCCGCACTGGTCAGTCATGGCCGTGCGATCCTGATCATGGGCGACAAGGGGGCGGGCAAATCGACCCTCGCGGCGGCGCTGGCACGATGCGGTTGGGAGCCGATCGCGGACGATCTCGCGCGCGTCGAGCATCGCGGCGAATGGGCGACCTTTCCCGGGGTGCGTACCGGCAAGCTGCATGCCGACAGCGCCGTGGCGCTGGGTTTCGACCCCGAGGCGCTGGCGCCGCGCTGGACAGAGGCGCCCGCCGGCGACCGGCTTCATCGCAAATTGCTGGTGACGACGGCCGCCGCCCTCGACGCGCCGCTCGACCCCGTGCCCATCGCGGCGATCGTCTCGCTCGGGCCGCGCCGGGCCGGCGGCGCAGCGGTCGCGGCGCGATTGGCCTCGCCATTGGCGCGCGTCCGCGCGCTCGTGCGCCACGCCACCGCCGATCCGCTCGACGAACGCGGCGCGCCGCCGCAATTCATGCACGAAGCGATCGCCGGATTGGCACGATCGGTGCCGGTCTACGAGGTTTCGCTGGTCGATTCGCTCGAGCGTGCCGGGGAAGCTGCGGCGGCGGTCGGCGCGCTTGCCGATCGCATTTGCGCTCCCACGAGCCGATGACGATAGCGGAGGACGCCGGCTTGTCGCCGGCCGGATGCCTCGCGTTGTTGTGGCCGCTGTTGCCGGAGGCGCTGGTCCCGCCCGCTATCCGCGAGACGCTGGAGCGAACGGCGGCCGACCTCCCCCCGGTGCCGGCGGTCGCGCTCGAGTTCCGACTGGTCGATGATCCCACGATCGACCTGCATCAGTTGATCGAGGCGGAGCAGCGCCATCTGTTGCCCGCTTATGTTGCCGGCCGAACCGCGACATCGCCGGGCGAGGCCAGCCTCGTCGCGGTGCTGAGCGACTGGATGGAAGACGCCCGGGGCATTCCGAAACTGTTCCTCGAATGGGATCGGCCGGGCGACGGGGAGGCAACCGCGCCGGGCGTGTTCCTCGCGCTCGATCCTCCCGGGGCAACCGGCGATGCGGCGCGCCGGAAGCGCATCGTCGCGCTTGCCGAGCGGTTGAGCCCGGGGGGCTGGGGCATCGCCGCCGCGGCGATCGACCGTGTTCGTCAGGTCTTGCCCACGGGCGCCTCGATCAATTTCCTGGGTTTCATGCTCGGCCGCGACGACGCATTGAGAGTCAATATACGGCACATCCGACCCGACGATTTCGTTACCTTTCTGGCCGCCGTCGGCTGGCCGGGAGACGCGGTAGCGGCGTCGCGGCACTTCGAGATGCTGGTGCGATCATGCGACCGGGTGACGATCGCGCTCGATTTCGCGCCCGAACTGCAACCGACGCTGGGGCTGGAAGTCTTCATGGAAAGCGGACCAGCGAGCGAACCCCGTTTCGCGCGGTTGTTCGATCATTTCGAAGCGCTGGGCGTCTGCGCGCCGGAACGTCGCGCCGCGCTGGCCTTGCTCGATGCTCGCCTGCTGCCCGAGGCCGATGGCCAGGATTGGCCGGCCGCCTGGGCGATGGCGGCGGCGGTGCGGTCCGACCGGGACTTGCCCTGGCTGCGCGTACGGCTCTCGCACCTCAAATTGTCGTTCGACCGACATGGTACGCCCTCCGCCAAAGCCTATGTCGCCGTGCGCCACTTCTGGTCGCGCGGCGAAGCCCAGGCGCGCGCGCCGGTCCCGCGATCCCGCCACCAGGCGCGCACAGCGGCGCTCGAATTTCTGCTGGAGCGGCAGGGGCAGGACGATTTGTGGCGCGATTTCGCGATCGCCAACGGGGCGAGCGATCATTGGGTGACGGCATTGGTCGGATTCGTGCTGGCGAACCAGCCGGATCCGCGCGCTCGCGACGCCGCTGACCGGGCACGTCGCGCGCTGCTCAGGGGTCGGCGCGGGGGCGGCTGGGGCTATAACGCGGCCAGTCCGCCCGACGCCGACAGCACCGCCTGGGCGATCCGTTTCATCCGCGCGCTCGATCCCGCCGATCCGGCGATCGTCGTTGCGGAAGCTTTTCTGGCGGCCCATTTCCTGCCCGATGGCGGTTTGACGACTTATGCCCCGACGACCGCGATCCGGTTCGTCGGGAACGCCGTATCGCGGGACGACAGCGGCTGGCGGGGGCGTCACGACTGCGTCGCCGCCAACGCCGCCTCGGCGCTGACCGGAGCAGCCCGAGCCCGGCTGCTGGCATCGTTGCGCGGGGCCCAAGCGGCCGACGGATCCTGGCGGGCCTATTGGTGGCGCCATGATGTCTATTCCACGGCGCTGGCGATCGAGGCGCTGGCGGCGGTCGAGGCCGACGGCCTGGGCCGGGCGCTCGCCTGGATGCGCGCGCAGCGGCCCGACAATGCGTTCGATCTCGCCTGGCAAATGCTGGCGTTGCGACACGGCGGACCGGCAGACCGTGACGCGGCATCGGACCTGGCCGACCGCCTGGCCGCCGACCAGCTCGCCGACGGAAGCTGGAGCGCCGGCGCCGACATGCTGTTTCCCGATCCGGCGACACCCCACCGCGCGCCCGAAGCGACATGCTACCCCGATCTGCGGCGGACCTACACGACCGCGTCGGCGCTGCTGGCGCTCGAGGCGTGGCGATGAGCAGCGGGACGGAACGGCTTCGCGCGGCGATGGATTTCCTGCGCCAGGCCAGCGCGGCCGACGTCGCCGGCCTGCCCGCCCGCGTCGACTATGACGCGCTGGCCGAGCGCGCCGCCGCACGCGGCTTCGAGACCGACGCGGCGGCGATGGCGGAGGCGTTCCGCATCCTCGTCCGCATGCGCCTGGCGCACGGCGGTCGCGCGAGCGTCGCGCGACAAAAGACCGCCACGGGCCAACCCTGGCTCAGGCGATGATCTCGGCGAGTTGCGACGGCCGGACCTCGTGCTGCAACTGATCCATCCGGCATTGTTCCGGCGCCTTGTCGGGACGCCAGCGGACGAGCTTCGTGCCGTGCCGAAAGCGGGCGCCCGTAACCTGGTCGTACGACACCTCGACGACCAGGTCGGGGCGCAACGGTGTCCAGTCGGCCGAACGGCCGTTGCTCCAGCGGCTCGGCCCGCCCGGCGCCTTGCCGGTGAATCCGGGGCCGCCGGCGAGCTTGGCGAGCTTGGTCGTCAAGGCCGGGCGATCCTTCGCCGCGATCGCCGAGGTGAAACCGACGTGATCGAGCCGGCCTTGGTCGTCGTACAGACCGAGCAACAGCGACGCGACCTGCTGACCCGCGACGTCGTAGCGGAAGCCGCCGACCACGCAGTCGGCGGTGCGGTGTTGTTTGACCTTGAGCATCGCGCGCTCGCCGGGGCGATAGGGCTCGTCGAGCCGCTTGGCGACGATACCGTCGAGCGCGCCGCCGCTACGGCGTAACCAGGACGCCGCCGCCTTGCCGTCGCGCGACGCCGGGGACAGTCGTAACCCGGGCTCCCGCTCGCGCGCATGGAGCTTTTCCAGCGCCGCGCGACGTTCGGCGAGCGGACGCTCGATCAGCGTTTCGCCGCCGACGCCCAGGCAATCGAACAGCATGAACTGCGCTGGGGTCTCGACCGATAATTTGGCGATCCGGCTCGCCGCCGGATGGAGACGCGCCTGGAGCGCGTCGAACGCCAGCGCGCCGCCGATCGGGATCAACAGCTCGCCGTCGAGAACGAGATGGTCTTGCGCCAGCCGCTTCACCATCGCGACCACTTCCGGGAAGAAGCGCGCCAGCGACTTGCCCGATTTCGACATCAACTCGACATTGTCGCCGTCGCGAAACGCCAGGCAGCGAAAGCCGTCCCATTTGGGCTCGAACTGCCAGCCGTCGTCGTCGGGCAAGGCCGCGACCAGTTTCGCTTCCATCGGCGGGAGCCGGGCGGGATCGAGCAGATAGGCCATGCAAGGCCAAACGCGCGAGGCGGGCGGGCGGCCCATCGATCGCGTTCGGGCACGCGGGCCCTTCAGCTCATGGGCAACGCGCCGCGTCCCGCGCTACCGCATAGACGGCGGAACGACCGTCGGACCAGACCAGCTTCAGGTCGGCGGCATGGGCGCGGCCGGCGGGAAAGCCGATCGTCCAGACGCGCTGGAAAGTGCAGCGGTCGAACGCGGCGATCGCCATGTCGAAATCGACCGACTGATCGTTGCTGCTGCCCGGCGGGTGGACGATCTGCGACGGGTCGGCGTCGAACGGGACGGCGCGGGGATGCAGCGGGCGGATGAGCTGCTGCCCGGTCAGCGCCCATTGCTCGTTGGTGAAGACCCGGCGCCGCGCGATGGCGATCCCGGCGACATGCGACAGGCGCGGGTTGAACCAGGATTTGAGGCTGGGCTCGTCGACCAGCACCAGCACCGCCGACCCGGGGGGCAGCGCGTCGATCGCGCGCAACGCGACCTGCTGTCCCTGGCTGAACAGCAGGAAGGCGAGCGTCGTCGTCGCGGTGCGGATCGCGAAGAAAGCGGTTGCGAACAGCGCCAGCGTGCGGTCGAGCGCCGGATGGCCGGGCTCGACCCGGATCGCGAGGATGCCGAGCGCGGCGGCATAAGGAAGGATGCGCATGTCGACGTCGGCGCCGCCCTGGAACAGCCGTGGCAGAACGAGGAAGGCGATCAGCGACAGCAAGGCCGGGATGCCCAGCAACCCGACGAAGCGCATCCGCTTCGAACGGATCGCGCTCCACAACAGACAGGCGAGCAGGATGACGCAGACGATATCGTACGCTTTCCAGCGTTCGCGCAGGAGCGAGACCGCCCATTGCGCCTTGGCGCTCCAATGGAACCAGTCGCCGGTATCGCCGGCCAGATGGTCGCCCGCGCCCGACAGCATGATCGCGACCGGCCAGGCCATGGGCAGCGCCATCAGCGCGGCGACGAGCCCGGCGCGATACCAGCTTTCGCCCGCGCTCATCCTGCGCCGCCATTCCGCCCCGCCGACGAACAGCCCGAGCATCGCCCAGCCGAAGCTGTGGCAGACCCAGACCAGCCCCGCATAGGGAATGAAGACCAGCACGCGGACATAGGCCGGCCGCGTCCGCGCCAGCCGCAGCCAGAGCGCGAGGCCGGCCATGGCGAGCGCCGCGGAGAGGCAGAAATTGACGAAGCCGAGCTGGAACGGAAAGCTATAGGCGAGCGGCAAGGCGAAAGCCGCGCTGGCCGGCAACCGACCGTGCGCTTCGCGCGCCAGCCATAGCATCGCCGCGACGGTCGCGACCGGGATCAGCGCGATGACCAGCCGCGCGGCGGGCTCGACGTCGAGCAACGGATGCAGCGCCACGACCAGCAGGTCGACGCCGAGATTGCCGATCAATCCCCAATGGACCGCATAATGCTGCGCCAGCGGCGCCATGCCGGCCTCGGCGAGGATGCGATAGCGCCCGATATGGCCGGGCGCGTCGGTCAAGGGGGCGAAAGGCGGCCACAGCATGGGCAGGACCGCGCCGAGCAGCGCTAGCAGCACGAAAGCCCGCGTATGCCACCAGGCCGGGCCGCTCCGCTGGTCGGGACCTGTGCTCAACCCTGCTCCCCCGAAAATACCCGGCAAGTCTGGCATGCTTGCCGTGATCCGCAACCGCCCGCGACCGATACCGTGCTTCAGCACGAGGATGCGGAAGATTTGGTTAACCCGATTTTAGCGCGCGACGCCTAGCAGGATCTAAACCCGGGATTTCGGACGCCTTGCGACATTACCCACGCCAGGAATGGATCGCGTCGTTCGGACGGCCTCAGGCCGGCAATTCCGCGGCGCCGGCACGCCGGCGGACCACGATATTTGCGTTCCTGGCGATCCTGGCGGTCGCACTCGCGCTGCGGCTGGCGGCGCTGGTCCCGTTCTCGATGCACCATCCCGATGAGATCTTCCAATATCTCGAGCCCGCGCATCGGCTGGCGTTCGGCCAGGGAATCACGACCTGGGAATTCCGCTATGGCATGCGCGGCTGGCTGCTGCCGACGGTTCTGAGCTGGGCAATGGAATCGGGCAATGCCATCGCGCCTGGCGGAAACCTCTATCTGACCTTGCCGCGTCTGCTGGTGTCGCTGGCATCGCTCTCCATTCCCATCGCCGCCTTCTCGATCGGCCAGCGGCGGTCGCTGACTCACGGTCTCGTCGCAATGGCGGTGATGAGCCTGTGGTTCGAATGCATCTATTTCTCGGCACACGTGCTGAGCGAGCAGGTGTCGGTGATCCTGTTCCTGCCGGCGGCGGCGCTGATGCTGTCGGCGCGGCCGCATGTTGCCCAGCGTTATGCATTGGCGGGAATGCTGCTCGGGCTGGCCGCCGCGATCCGGTTCCAGAATGCGCCGGCGATCGCGCTGTTTGCCGCGATGACCTGCGGCCGCGGCTGGCGGGGGCGCTGGCTGCCGTTGATCGCCGGCGGCGGTGCCGGGCTCGCGCTGTCGGCGCTGGCGGATCTGGCGCAAGGCGCGACGCCGTTCGGCTGGATTCTGGCGAACGTTACCCAGAATGTCGTTCACGACCGCGCGACCGGTTACGGCACCAAGGGGCCGGCATTCTATCTCGGCGCGATCGCGCTCTACTGGCTGTGGCTGCTGCCGGTCATGCTCGCGGCGATACGGCCGGCGATCGGTCGGCACCGCGCCTTGTTCGCCACGGCGATGCTCAACATCGCCCTGCTGAGCCTGATCGGACACAAGGAATATCGCTTCATCCTGTTGTCGACGACGATCCTGGCCTTGCTCGCGGCGATCGGCTCGGTCGATCTGCTCGAAGCATGGTCTAGGCGAACCGGCCGAGCCCCGGCGCGCTGCACGGCGGCCCTGGTCCTGCTGTGGGCCCTCAGCTCGGCATCGCTCGCCGCGGGTCCGACCATGGCGCCGCGCTGGGCCGAGCATGCGCCCGAGCTCGGGCTGGTCGCCGATGCGTCGCGATTACGGAGATTGTGCGGGCTGGCGTTCGACCGGCTCAAATTCTGGCAAGTCGGCGGCTATACCTATCTTCATCGCGCAGTGCCGCTCTACCTCACCGGCCCCGCGCCCGACGACAGGATCGCGCCCGGCGACCTGCCCCGGGCTTCGCGCGCCGTCGATGCGATCATCACGCCAGCCGATACGGTCGATAGCATGCCCAAGAGCTTTGCGATCGCATCCTGCCGCGGCGGCGGCGACGCGCGCCTCTGCCTGCTCCAGCGCCCCGGCGGATGCGATCCCGCGGCGGCGGCGCGCTGGAACCTGCAGACCGCGATGCTCCGCCACGATTGGTGACCCCGACACCATTGGACGCGCGCCGCAAGGAAGCCTATCGCTCCCCCTCAACGACCTCCCCACTCACCAGGAGCATTATGTCCGCCGCCGTACCTGATGGCCTGCCGGTCAGCATCGTCGACCTGTTCACCATCGGCATCGGCCCTTCGAGCTCGCACACCGTCGGGCCGATGCGCGCCGCGCGCGCCTTCGCGGAGCGTGTCGCGACCGACGGCCGCCAACCGGGCACCGTCGGTTGCACCCTGCACGGCTCGCTGGCGCTGACCGGCCATGGCCATGCGACCGACACCGCGATCCTGCTCGGGCTGGCGGGCTGGACGCCGGAGACGGTCGATCCCGACAAGGTGCCCGCGATCCTCTCGGCCATTCGCGAGACCGGCCGGCTCGATCTGGCAGGATCGATCCCGATTCGCTTCGAGGAAGCCCGCGACCTGCGCTTCGACCGCTCGTTCCTGCCCGAGCATCCCAACGGCATGGTGTTCCGCGCCGAGTTCGCCGAGGGCGAGCCGATCGTCGCACGCTATCTGTCTGTCGGGGGCGGCGCGATCGTCGAGGCCGGGGTCGAGCCGCGCCGGGTCAACATGACCTTGCCGCACCCCTTCTCCTCGGCGGCCGAATTGCTCGCAATCGGCGAGACGGCCGACCTGTCGATCGGCGAGACGATGCGCACCAACGAAAGCGCGTGGCGATCGCCGGAGGAAACCGACGCCTTCGTCGACCGCGTCCGGGCGGCAATGACCGCCTGCATCGATCGCGGCCTGACCGGCGAAGGCGAATTGCCCGGCGGACTCAAGGTCCGGCGCCGCGCCCGCGCGATCCATCTCGGCCTCGTCACCCGCGGCCGGGCGATCCAGCCGTCCGACGTCTTCGAATGGGTCAGTCTGTGGGCGCTGGCGGTCAACGAGGAGAATGCCGCGGGCGGCCGCGTCGTGACGGCACCGACCAACGGCGCCGCCGGCGTGATCCCGGCGGTACTGCGCTATTACGAGACCTTCGTCGCCGATGCGACCGACGAGGGATCGCGGCTGCTACTCTATACTGCCGCGGCGATCGGCATTCTCTACAAGAAGCGCGCCTCGATCTCGGCGGCCGAGATGGGCTGCCAGGGTGAGGTCGGCGTCGCATGCTCGATGGCGGCGGCCGGGCTCGCCGCCGCGCTCGGCGGGACCAATGCCCAGGTCGAGAATGCGGCCGAGATCGGTATGGAGCACAATCTCGGCCTGACCTGCGACCCGGTCGGTGGGCTGGTCCAGATTCCGTGCATCGAGCGCAACACGATGGGTGCGATCAAGGCGATCAACGCCGCCTATCTCGCGCTGCGCGGCGATGGCAGCCATGTCGTCAGCCTCGACGCGGTGATCGAGACGATGCGCCAGACCGGCGAGGACATGCGCTCCAAATACAAGGAGACCAGTCTCGGCGGCCTCGCGGTCAACGTGGTGGAGTGCTAGCGCGCTGGCGGACAAAGGGAGCGCGGTCGGCGAGCGGCCTGGTCGCCGGGGTGAATTTGGACAAGCTGAAACCTGCTGGCGGAGACGGAGGGATTCGAACCCTCGATACGGTTTCCCGTATGACGCTTTAGCAAAGCGTTGGTTTCAGCCGCTCACCCACGTCTCCGGCCGCAGCAGAATGCGCGCCTATAGCGAGGGCTATCTAGGTGATCAACCGGGCTTTACGGACTCGTTCGGGCGCGGAATAGACTCGGGTCGTCGCCGCGTTCATTGCCGGGCAATCTGCCGAGGGCTTAGCCTGCGACATGTTAGAGTTGGGGTGGGGGCGATCATGCGCCGTTTATTGACTATTTTCTCGCTGGCGATGCTGACGATCGCCGCGCCGGCCGTCGCGCAGGTGACGACCATCGACCCCAACAGCGCGATCGACGGCGATCTGCAGAAGGCGCCGGCGCCGCAAACCACCCCGGCACCGCCGCCGCCAGCCGACCCCGCGGTCCCCGCCTATGACGAGGCGCCGCCGCCGCAGGACGAGACCGCCACCGCGACCCCGCCCCAGGTCCCGCCGACCACCGGTCCGACCTATGACAATGGCGATGTGCTCGACGCCGCCGAGGGCGTGTTCGGCAAGGGTGCCAAGGGCCTGGCCGGAATGATCGAGAAGATCCTGAAGAACCAAGGCCGCCCCAACGCCTATATCGCCGGGCGCGAGGCCTCGGGCGCATTCGTCGTCGGGCTGCGCTACGGCTCGGGCATCCTCAGCCACAAGGTGGCGGGCGAGCAGAAAATCTATTGGACCGGCCCGTCGATCGGCTTCGATGTCGGCGGCGACGCGACCAAGGTGTTCGTCCTGGTCTATAATCTCTACGACACCGAGGACCTCTACAAGCGCTTCCCCGGCGGCGAGGGCCGACTGTATTTCGTCGGCGGGTTCTCCGCGACCTATTTGCGGCGCGGCAATATCGTGCTGATCCCGGTCCGGCTGGGTGTCGGCTGGCGCGCGGGCGTCAACGCCGGGTACATGAAGTTCACCCACAAATCGAAGTGGATGCCGTTCTAGGCCGAACGCGGCAGCGGGCGCTTCGCCCGCTGACTCGCATTGGCCCGGCTGGCGGCGCGAGAACGCCGGCCGACGAAGCGCGGGCTTTGCCGCGCCGGGCAAGGATAGCGCACCCCAAAAAGTCCTCCCCGGAACGGGGAGGAATTTGCGCTCAGCCCACGAACCGCCAGCCCAGCGTTTCGCCCGCGTGGAACGGCACCAACCCGGCAACCCGCGCCGGCACTTCCACGCTCGCCCGTTCCAGCGTCACGGTTCCCTCATTGAGCGGCAGCCCGTAGAAACGCGGCCCGTTCTCCGACGCGAAGCCTTCGAACTTGTCGAGCGCGCCTTCCTCCTCGAACACCGCTGCATAGCTTTCGAGCGCGAACGGCGCGTTGAAGATGCCGGCGCAGCCGCAATCCATTTCCTTGCGCTCGACCGCATGCGGCGCGCTGTCGGTGCCGAGGAAGAATTTGGGGGAGCCCGACACCGCCGCCGCCCGTACCGCGAGGCGATGGCGCTCGCGCTTGATGATGGGCAAGCAATAAGCATGCGGCCGAAGACCGCCGTCGAACAGGGCATTGCGGTTGAGATGCAGGTGCTGCGGCGTGATCGTCGCGGCGACCAGCGGGCCGGCATCGGCGACGAAGCCGGCGGCCTCCGCGGTGGTGATATGCTCGAGCACGATCTTGAGCGCCGGGAAGTCGCGGACCAGGGGGATGAGGGTGCGCTCGATGAACACGGCCTCGCGATCGAAAACATCGACCGTGCGATCGGTGACCTCGCCATGGATCAGGAGCGGCATGCCGGTCCGCTGCATCGCCTCGAGCACGGGCGCGAGGGCGCGGATGTCGGTGACCCCATGCGCGGAGTTGGTGGTGGCGTGCGCGGGGTAGAGCTTGCACGCGGTGAACACGCCCTCCGCATGACCGCGCGCGATCTCCGCCGCGTCGGCATCGTCGGTCAGATAGCAGGTCATCAACGGCTCGAAGCCGCTGTCGGCTGGTAGTGCCGCGAGGATGCGATCGCGATACGCCGCGGCGGCGGCCATTGTCGTCACCGGCGGCGTCAGATTGGGCATCACGATCGCGCGGGCGAACTGCCGCGCGGTGTGCGCGGCGACCGCCTCCAACATCGCGCCGTCGCGCAGATGGACGTGCCAGTCGTCGGGGCGGCGGAGGATCAGGCGGTCGGTCATGACGCTCGCCCTACAATCGTGCGCGGCGATCCGCCAGCACGGCTTGGATTCGCGCCGGTACGCATTAGCTTGGGCGACATGAGCGATACCGGAACCACGCTGGCGGACCGCGCGCTGATCCGCCTGTCGGGCGAAGGCATGCGCGATTTCCTGCAGGGATTGGTGACGCAGGATGTGCTGACGCTCGATGCCGCGGCGCCGCGCTGGTCGGCGCTGCTGACGCCGCAGGGCAAGGCGCTGTTCGATTTCCTGTTATGGGCGGACGACGACGCCGTGCTGATCGATTGCGAGGCGGCCGAGGCCGAAGCGCTCGCGCGGCGGCTGACGATGTACCGGCTGCGTCGCCCGATCGCGATCGAGCGAGTCGCCGGTGCGGTGCATTGGGCGAAGGACAGCGCGCTCGGCGCGCCCGATCCGCGGCTCGCCGATCTCGGCAGGCGGTGGCTGGGGATGCCGGGCGCCGCGGCCGAGGGCTGGCGTGCCCATCGCCTGTCGCTCGGCGTGACCGAGGGCGTGGCCGAACTCGGCCAGGACAAGACCTTGTGGCTCGAAGCCAATGCCGCCGAGCTCAACGGCGTCAGCTTCGCCAAGGGCTGCTATGTCGGGCAGGAAAATACCGCGCGGATGCATTACCGCGCCAAGGTCAACCGGCGGCTGGTGGTCGCGCCGCTCGCACCGGCCGGCGACCGGACGCGCGCGGCCTATCCCGATCTCGGCCTGATGGTGGAATTGCGCCGAGTCGAGGCGCTGGGCGACGCGATCGTGCCCGATTGGCTGGCGACGGCGCTATCCGCGAGCTGACCGGCGCGGCGGTCTATTGCGCTCTCCCCCGCGCCCCTCCCCGGCGGAGCCCGGGACCCAGTCGCGAAGAATCATAGATGGGGATGTGGTCGTGAGGTCACGAAACTGGGCCCCGGCTTTCGCCGGCGAGGGTTCAGGCCGGAAACGACCATTTGTTCGAAGCGTCAGCGCCCGACCGACGAATAAGCGAAGCCCAGCTTGGCGACATCGTCGGGGCGATAGACGTTTCGCAGGTCGACCATCACCGGGGCGGCCATCACGCCGGCCAGACGCTTGAGGTTGAGCGCGCGGAAGATGTCCCATTCGGTCACGATCGCCACCGCGTCGGCACCGGTCGCCGCTTCATAGGCGTCCTTGCAGAAGGTGATGTCGGGCATCAACGCCTTGGCCGCGTCCATCCCCTCGGGATCATAAGCGCGGACCGTCACGCCGGCGTCCTGCAGGCTCTGGACGATCGCCAGGCTAGGGGCGTCGCGCATGTCGTCGGTATTGGGTTTGAAGGTCAGCCCGAGCACCGCGACGGTCTTGCCGCGCGGCTCGTCGCCGAGCGCGTGGAGCACCTTGCGGCCCATCGCGCGCTTGCGGCTGTCGTTGACCTTCACCACCGCCTCGACGATGTGGACCGGGCTCTCATGGTCCTCGGCGGTCTTGAGCAGCGCCAGCGTATCCTTGGGAAAGCACGAGCCGCCATAGCCGGGCCCGGCATGGAGGAACTTGGCGCCGATGCGATTGTCGAGGCCGATGCCGCGCGACACGTCCTGAACATTGGCGCCGACCGCTTCGCACAGATCGGCGATCTCGTTGATGAAGGTGATCTTGGTCGCGAGGAAGGCGTTGGCGGCGTATTTGATCAGTTCCGACGTGCGCCGGCCGGTGAACAGGATCGGGCTCTCGTTGAGGTAGAGCGGGCGATAGACCTGGCGCATCACTTCGCGCGCGCGCGCGTCGTCGGTGCCGATGACGATGCGGTCGGGGCGCTTGAAATCGCCGATCGCGGCCCCTTCGCGCAGGAACTCGGGGTTGGACACCACCGCGATATCGAGGTCCGGACGCTCCTCGCGCAGGATTTCCTCGACGCGGTCGCCGGTGCCGACCGGCACGGTCGATTTGGTCACCACGACGGTCGGGCCGGTAACCGCGGCGGCGATCTCCCTGGTCGCTTCGAACACATAGGTGAGATCGGCATGGCCGTCGCCGCGGCGCGAGGGAGTGCCTACCGCGATGAAGATGGCGTCGGCGCCGGCGACCGCCGCCGCGAGATCGGTGGTGAAGGTCAGGCGCCCGGCGGCGACATTGGTCGCGACGAGCTGATCGAGCCCGGGCTCGTAGATCGGCATGCGGCCGGCGTGCAGCGCGTCGATCTTGCGCGCGTCCTTGTCGACGCAAATGACGTCGTGGCCGAAATCGGAGAAGCAGGCCCCGGACACCAGGCCGACATAGCCCGATCCGATCATCGTGATTTTCATTCCAGTCCCTCGGTGCAAGACGGCATGTCCGGCAGAGCGCCAGATCGTGATGCGCGTCCTCTATCGCAAGAGCGCGGTTTTGCCATCCCTGTGTGGGGATGGTTGGGGTGCGGGGATTCCAAGATGGGGCTTGGTCCGCTCTCCCGCGTCGCGGAGAGGGAGGGGCCCGCCGGCTCGGGCGGTGGTAAGGTGACCGTCTTCTTCTTTTTGGGAGGGAGAGCCGTCCGGAAGGAGGAAGAAGGCCCGCTTTCAAACCTGCGCCGGGTGAACATTGCCCCGCGCCCCTGGTCAGCCGCGGGCGCGATCGAGCCGACGCACCGCGAACGCGAGAGGGTATCGGTCAATTCACGGGAGACAACGCCGCGGCAAAGCCGCGTCGTCGGCCGGGTGTTATGCGCCCGCCGGCCGTGTGCGCCCCCCTGGTGGAATTAGCTGCGCTATTTCCTCCGGCGGCGCCCACGAAAAAGGGAGGCCGGCGAACCGACCTCCCCAATTCTGTCAGTCGTTGGAGACTTACTGACCCGAAGATGGGCCGTAGGTGATCTCCACGCGACGGTTCTGGACCTCGCGGACGCCATCGGCGGTCTCGACACGCGGGCGGCTCTCGCCGAACGCCTGCTCGCTGATGACCCCATCGGGGACCGAGTGCGCCACGAAGTACGCCTTCACCGCGTCGGCACGACGCTGCGACAGGCCGACGTTGTACTTGGCCGAACCCGAACGGTCCGCGTGACCGGCGAGCATGACCTGGGCATTGCCGCAGTTCGCATACTGGCTGATCGCGTTGTCGAGGATCGACGCCGCTTCCGGCGTGATATCCGACTTGTCCCACTCGAAGAACACGATGAACGGTCCCGGCGAGCAGACCGGTGCAGCAACCGGCGGCGGCGGCGGGGTGGGTTCCGGCGGCGGCGGCGGCGGGGGGGGAGGCGGCGGCGGGGGCGGCGGAGCCGGCGGTTCGCCGAAATTGTACGTGAAGCCGCCGAGGATGCTGTGCGACCGGAAGCGGCCATCCAGCGAGCGGCCGGTCACGTCGACCAGCTTCACGTTCTCGGCATTGAAGAAGCGATACTTCAGCGACGCGTCGATATGGCTGGTCAGCGGCGCGCGGATA
>NZ_JBQCCN010000219.1:0-20893 GCF_051962185.1 Sphingomonas sp. | reverse complement strand
CCGGACCATCGCGACCGACGAGGATTTCGTCGGCTATCTGCTCGACGACGCCAAGGTCGCCGCGGTGCAGGGCGAGGCGTTCGGCCTGTCGCCGGCGATGCGGATCAGCTACGCGACCTCGGACGAGCTGCTGCGCGAGGCATGCGAGCGCATCCAGACGGCGTGCGCGGCGCTGCGCTGAGGGGGCGCTTGGAGCGAGAGTTCAAGTCCCACCGTCACCCCGGCCTTGTGCCGGGGTCCACCGTGCAGCGACTCCAGGGCTAGAAGCTCCGGTTTCTCGCTGGCCTGCACGGTGGATGCCGGGACGAGCCCGGCATGACGGCGTTCGACGGGGCGGATCGAGGGCGCGACTGACCAGCCTCGCGCCGCAACACGCTCCCGTAACGAACCCGAACCGCAGATGAACGGCGGGGCCAGACCAAGTTCAGGCGCGGAAACCTAATGTTTCATCCATAGGGGTTGAAGCAGGCGGCCCGGCCGCCGATTTCGCCGCTGCAAGATGACCTAACCCACCGCTCGCGACGGGCGGCAACAACAAAACGGACCAGGAAAATGAAATCGTTCCTCACCTCTTCGACGCTGTGGCGTTTCGTCGGCGGCTTCGCGCTCGGCGGCCTGGGCGTGCTGGCGATGCATCCGGCCGGCGCGCAGCCTGCGCCGATCGTTCAGACGCTGCGGTGAAACCATGAAGCGGTCCGCTCCGTACCTGGACAGGCAATACGGAGCAGCCCGCATGACTCGATATCTTCTTCCCCTCGCCGCCGCCGGCGCCCTGGCCGCGGCGATCCTGACCAGCCCCTTCGCCCATGCTGAACGCGCGGTGCCGATTCCGGCCCCGGCGCACGACGTCCAGCCCAATATGAAGCCCAATGTCGCGGTCCTCGCCGGCGGCTGCTTCTGGGGGATGGAAGCGGTGTTCGAGCGCGTGAAGGGCGTGACCAGCGTCACCGCGGGCTATGCCGGCGGCACCGCGGCGACCGCGACCTACGACCAGGTGTCGAGCGAGACGACCGGCCATGCCGAGGCGATCCGCGTCGCCTATGACCCGCGCGTAGTGAGCTACGGCACCCTGCTGCGCGTCTATTTCTCGGTCGCGCACGACCCGACCTCGCTCAACCGCCAGGGGCCGGACAGCGGCACCAGCTATCGCTCGGCGATCTTTCCGCAGAACGGCGCGCAGCGTGCGGTGGCGGCGTCGTATATCGCACAACTCCGCCAGGCGAAGGCCTTCTCGCGGCCGATCGTGACGAAGATCGAGACGGGGGGTTTCTATCCGGCCGAGGGCTATCACCAGCATTTCTTCGACAAGAATCCCAACCACCCGTACATCGTGGCCTGGGACAAGCCGAAGGTCGCGGCGTTCAAGGCGGCGTTTCCGACGCTGGCGAAGTAAGATGCGGCATTTGCGAGAGCGGGAATACCGAGCCTGTTAGCCAACCGTCACCCCGGCCTTGTGCCGGGGTCCACCGGGCAGCCAGTCCAGGACAGGAGGCTCCAGCATCTCGCTAACCTGCACAGTGGATGCCGGGACGAGCCCGGCATGACCGTGTTGGTGTGGCGCGATCTACGCCGCCAACGGAAACCGCAGCAACCGATCCGCAATCGGCACCAGCGCCTCCCCGCGCCGGCCGACCGCGCGCACGATCTCGGGATGATGGGCATCGAGCCCGCCGGTCAGCGCGCCGAACGCCGGCAGCACCAGCTTGCTCCCGGTGGCGACGAAGCAGCGGCGCGAGACCAGCCGCCCGCGCACCCGGACGCGCAGCTTGGGATGGAAATGGCCCGACAATTCGGGCCGCGAGTCGCGCGGGTCGGCCTCGTGCCGCAGCACCAGCCCGTCGATCTCGGCTTCGTCGACGATCTCGCCGCCGCACGGATCGCTCATGGCATGGTCGTGATTGCCGATGACCCAGACGAATCGATGCCGCGCGGTCAGTGCGCGCAGCCGCTCCTGTTCGCCAGCGGGCAGCCGCTCGCAGCCGCGCGAATCATGGAAGCTGTCGCCCAGGCACCAGATTTCGGCCGGATCGACCGCCGCTACCGCCGCTTCGAGCGCGGTCAGCGTCGCCGCGCTGTCGTAGGGCGGCAGCATCTGGCCGAAGCTCGCGAACCAGCTCGCCTTCTCAAAATGCAGGTCGGCGACGATCAGCGCGCGCCGCGCCGGCCAGTACAGCGCGCCGTCGGGCAGCGCGGCAAACTCGTGACCGGCGAACGAAAAGGGAACCATCCGCTCTCCATGCCGTAATAGCAGGGCGCGATCAATGGCTTGCGGCAGTGCAACAAAAGCCACTTGATCGCGGCGAAAACAGGCGTAAAGCGCGCCGTCCTCTCCGGCAGGCCATCCCCCTCCCATGTCCGTAGCCACTCCTCCCACCGCCACCATGTCGAAGAAAGCACTGGCCGCGCTGACGGTCGGCGCGATCGGCGTGGTGTTCGGCGATATCGGCACCAGCCCGCTCTACGCGTTCCGCGAAGCGCTGGCGCAGGCGGCATCCGACGGGCTGACCGCCGACGAGATATTGGGCGTGCTCAGCATGGCCCTGTGGTCGCTGATCCTGGTGGTCTCGATCAAATACGTCACCTTCCTGATGCGCGCC
This sequence comes from Sphingomonas sp., assembly GCF_051962185.1. Lineage (GTDB taxonomy): Bacteria > Pseudomonadota > Alphaproteobacteria > Sphingomonadales > Sphingomonadaceae > Sphingomonas. Next base: position 18,296 of record NZ_JBQCCN010000219.1, on the reverse strand, counting down.
GACAATCAGGGCGAAGGCGGCGTGCTGGCGCTGGCCGCGCTGGCACGGCGCGCGCTCGGCTGGCGGTCGCGAGTCGCGCTGGCGCTGGGCGCGGCGGGTGCGGCGCTGTTCTATGGCGACGCGATCATCACTCCGTCGCTGTCGGTGCTGTCGGCGGTCGAGGGTCTGCGCACGATTCCGGGCGGTTCCGACGCGATCGGCGAGCACACCATCCTGGCGGTCACCATCGGCATCCTGATCGGATTGTTCCTGATCCAGGCGCGCGGCACCGCGCGGGTGGCGGTGCTGTTCGGCCCGATCTGCATCCTGTGGTTCGTGGTGATCGGCGCGCTCGGCCTGTGGCACATTTCCGACGAGCCCGGCATCCTGTGGGCATTCAATCCGTGGCACGCCGCGACCTTCCTGGCGACGCACGGCGTGCTCGGGCTGTTCGTGCTGGGCGCGGTGTTCCTGACCGTGACCGGCGCCGAGGCGCTGACCGCCGACATGGGGCATTTCGGTGCCAAGCCGATCCGCATCGGCTGGTTCTTCCTCGCCTTTCCCGCGCTGTGTCTCAATTACCTCGGCCAGGGCGCCTATACGCTCAACAAGCTCGAGATCGTGCAGGCGGCCGGCCAGAAGTTCGAGAATGCAGACTGGTTCTTCCTGATGGCGCCCGAGGCACTGCGCCCGTGGCTGGTCATCCTGGCCACGCTGGCGACGATCATCGCCAGCCAGGCGGTGATCACCGGTGCCTATTCGCTGACCCAGCAGGCGGTGCAGCTCGGCTTCCTGCCGCGCCTCCGGGTGCGCAACACCTCGGCCGATTATGCGGGGCAGATCTATCTGCCGTCGATCAACTGGCTGTTGCTGGTCGGCGTGCTGGTGCTGGTCATCCAGTTCCGCACCTCGTCGGCGATGGCCGCCGCTTACGGCATCGCGGTGACCGGCACGATGGTGATCACCACCCTGCTCGCTTATGTCGTGGTGCGGCACCGCTGGCGCTGGCCGCGGCCCTGGGCATTGCTGCTGATCCTGCCGTTCCTGACGCTCGACCTGATCTTCTTCGGCGCCAACATCCTGCGCGTGGTCGAGGGCGGCTGGGTGCCGCTGGTGATCGCCGCGGTGATCGGTTTCACCATCCTGACCTGGGTGCGCGGCAAGGCGATCGTCAAGACGTTCGAGCAGCGCCAGTCGGTGCCGCTCGCCGACCTCGCCGCCGCCTTGTCGCGCCGCCCGCCCGAGCGAGTCGAGGGCACCGCGATCTTCCTGACCGGCAATCCCGAGAGTGCGCCGGGGGCGCTGCTCCACAATCTCAAGCACAACAAGGTGCTGCACGAGGTCAATCTGATCGCGTCGGTGCGCACCGCCGACCGCCCGCAAGTGCCGGTCGAGGAGCGTTGCGAGGTCAAAAGGATCGACGACAATTTCAGCGTCATCATCCTGCGCTACGGCTTCATGGAGACGCCCGACGTGCCGCGCGCGCTGGGCGACGCGACCAAGGCCGGGCTGATCGACTTGCACCCGATGAAGGCGAGCTATTTCATCGGCCGCAACACGCTGAAACCCGACGCCGAAGTCGGCATGCCGTTGTGGCAGGATCGAATCTTCATGTTCCTGCAGCGCAACGCCAGCGACCCGACGGACTTCCTCCACATCCCGCCGGGCAAGGTGCTCGAGCTGGGCGAGCAGGTCACCGTCTAGGGCGTGTCGCAAGCCGCCGGCGCTGGCGGCTCAGATTCCAGCGTACCAGTCGTAATCGACATGATCTTCCCAATAGCCGCCCTTGCCGAGGCCGATCCCGGCCAGGCTGGCCACGGCGTCGATCCGCATGACATATTTGGCATGCTTGTAGCCGAGCTGGCGCTCGACCCGCAGGCGGAGCGGCGCGCCATGGCCGACCGAGACGCGCTTGTCGTTCATCGCCCAGGCCAGGATGGTCTGGGGATGGAAAGCGTCGACCATGTCGATCGATTCGTAATAGGGACTGCCGCCCCACAAATCGGCGCAGGTGAAGACGATGAAGCGCGCCGCGCGCCGCACGCCCGCCGCCTTGAGCACATTGCCGAGCATCGGCCCCTGCCATTTGGCGATCGCGCTCCAGCCCTCGACGCAATCGTGGCGGGTGATCTGCGCGCGCTGCGGAAAGGCGCCGATATCGGCCAAGCTCAGGTGCAGTGGGCGGTCGACCAGCCCGCCGACCTCGAGCCGCCAATTGGCGAAATTCTCGGCGAGCTGGCGATTGTAGTCGGGGGTGTTCGGGTTGGTATTGCCGTTGGTGCGAAAGATCGGCGAGCGCTGCTCGGGCCGGAATTCGGGCGCCAGCGCGCCGCGATCGACCAGCGCGCGTTGCAGCCCCTGATTCATTTTCTCGCCCGAGAACAGGATGCGGCGGAAATCGGGCTGGTTGGCGAGCTGGTCGCAGCCCGACAGCAATAGCCCGGCGCCGAGCGCGCCGCCGGTGACGAGCTTGCGTCGCGTGATGATAGTCATTCGGCGGGCTCCGCTTGGGGCTTCGGTTCGGGCTCGGCGGGTACGGGCAGCCGCCACCGCCCGGTGATCATCGACCAGACTTCGTTGACCGGCCCCGCCAGGATCACCAGCGTCAAATGGACGATCACGAACAGCACGATTCCCGACGCCGCGATGAAATGGATCGAGCGCGCCGACTGCCGCCCCCCGAACACGTCGAGCAACCAGGGCCAGGCGGCGTCGATCCCCGGCGACATGGCGAGCCCGGTGAAGATCATCAGCGGGATCAGCACGAAGATGGCCGCGACATAGGCCAGTTTCTGGAGAATATTGTACGCCGCCGGGTCGTCGGGATTGTGGAAATCGAGGCGCAGGTGCGCGAGCGCATCCGCCCAGAGATGGCGCGGGCCGACTTCTTTCGCGCGGACGCGCAGGTCGCGCTGGAAATGGCGATTGGTCAGGCTGGCGATCATGAAAGCGAGCAGCCCGAACGCCAGCACCAGCGCGAACAGCAGATGCCAGCGCCGCGAGATGGCGAGATTGTAGCCCGCCGGGATCGTCACCCAGCCCGAATGCAGGAATCCGCTCCATGGCCGCAGATCGAGCCAGGCATGGTCGAAATTGGCGCCATATCGCCCCCAATAGAGCCGGGGATGCGCGTTGAGGATGCCGATCCCGCTGCCGATCATGACGACGATCGTCACCGCGTTGAGCCAATGCCACAGCCGCGTCGCGAGGCGGTGGCGATAGACCGTGGGCGCCGCGTCGGGCGAGGGCTCGGGCGGCATGGTCGGGTCGTCCATCATCGCTTCCTTCGAACGATACGCCGGACCGCCTACACTCGATCGTCGGCCATCTTAGCCATAAGCCCGCATGAAGAACACAATTGTCGTCACGCCCGTCACCAGTAACGTCCACACGCGGACCGCGGATGCAGGCAGTCTTTTGCCGATATGCGCGCCGAGCCAGCCGCCGAGGATCGAGCCGACCAGCATCGGCAAGCAGATCAGCCAGCTGACCATGCCGGCGACGACGAACACGATCGCGGCGGCGAAATTGGCGATCGCCAGCATCAACGTCCGCGGTGCGAACAACTCGCGCGGCGTGTGGCCGGCGAGCAGGCCGTAGGTCGCGGTGGTCATCAGCCCGACCCCGCCGCCGAAATAGCCGCCATAGATGCCGAGCAATGCCTGCACGCCCATCAAGGTGCCGCACCCGATCGTCACCCGCGCCTGGAGCCAGGCCGCGGCGCGCTTGCCGAATGCCAGCACGACGAAGGCGTAGAGCACCAGCCAGGGGATGATGAAATCGAACGCCTTGCTCGGCGTGAGCACGAGCAGCACGCTGCCGACCAGCCCGCCGACGAAAGTGATCGCCGACAATGCGCGGATGCCAACCCCGCCGACCGGCCCGAGCTCGTCGCGAAACGCCCAGGCGCTGGTCCCGGCGCCGGGCAGCAAGGCGACGTTCGACGTGGCGTTGGCGATATTGGCCTGAAGCCCAAGCGCGAGCAGCGAGGGCAAGGTGGCGAAAGTCCCGCCCCCCGCCAGCGCGTTCATCGCGCCACCCACGGCGCCGGCGGCGAAGGCGAAGACGAGGGAAGGGATGTCGATCACGCCGGCCGATTCGCGAAGTGGTGTCGCTTTGTCGAGCGACGCACGAAATTCCTCCCCGGAACGGGGAGGGGGACCGCGCGGCATAGCCGCGTGGTGGAGGGGGCCCATCCCCCACTAACCTCTTCGCTCGCTGTTGGTTGGTCGCGGGCCCCCTCCACCATTCGCTGCGCGAATGGTCCCCCTCCCCGTTCCGGGGAGGATTTATATTGTCCACCCCCCACCGTTGACCTTCACTTCGCCTGCGGCATATCTTCATCCGAACGTTAGTGAATAAACTCACGGCGAAAGGGAGGGCGATGCGCGACGAGGTCCTATCTCCATCGGCTCCGGCATCCACCGGCGACCTCACACGGCGGACCGTGGTCGCCGGCGCGGCGCTGGGGCTGGGCTATGCCGCCGCCACGTCGGCCGGCGCGGCCCCAGCGCGCACCCGCGCCCTGCCGCCCGATTTTCTCTGGGGCACGGCCATCTCCGCGCACCAGAGCGAGGGCAACAACGTCAACAGCGACGCCTGGTTGATGGAGAATCTCAAGCCGACGATCTTCAAGGACCGGTCCGGCGACGCCTGCGACAGCTATCATCATTACGCCGAGGACATCGCGATCGCCGCCGGGCTCGGCTTCAATTGCTATCGGCTGGGCATCGAATGGGCGCGGATCGAGCCCAACGAGGGCCATTTCTCCAATGCCGAGCTCGATCATTATGCCCGGGTGCTCGAGGCGTGCCGCGCGCATGGCCTGAAACCGATCGTCACCTTCAACCATTTCACCACACCCTTGTGGTTCGCCATGCGCGGCGGGTTCGAGGTCGCCGACTCGCCCGATCTGTTCGCGCGCTACTGCGGCAAGGCCGCCGCGCATCTCGGCGGGCTGATGCACGCCGCGACTACCTTCAACGAGGCCAATATCGGGCTGCTGGTCAACGTCATGCCGCAGCTCGGCAAGGCGATGGACGTCGCCCGGGCGTCGCTCGCGGTGGCGGCAAAGGCGACCAACTCGCCCAGATTCTCGCGGCTGGCCTATGCCGATCCGGCGATCGTCACGCCCTTGCTGCAGGAAGCGCACCGGCGCGGATACGCCGCGATCAAGGCGGCGCGGCCCGCGCTGCCGGTCGGGCTGACGCTGACCACACAGGACATCCAGTCGATCGGCGCGCATGCGCTGGCGGAGGAGTATCGCAAGCGCCTGTACGGTGACTGGATCGCGGTGGCGCGCAGCCATGCCGACTTCATCGGGGTCCAGCCCTATACGCGCATCCTGGTCGATCGCGACGGCGCGGTTCCGCCGCCGGCCGGCACCGAGATGACCGCGGCGGGCTACGAATTCTATCCCCAGGCGCTGGCCAATGTGGTCCGTTGGGCACACACGGCGATCGGCAAGCCGATCTACGTCACCGAGAACGGCATCGCGACCGACGACGACACGCGGCGTATCGCGTTCATCGATCAGGCGCTGGCCGGGTTAAGGACCTGCCTGGACGACGGCATCCCTGTCCATTCGTATCTTTACTGGTCGCTGCTCGACAATTTCGAATGGGGGTCGGGGTACGGCGTGCATTTCGGGCTGGCCGCGGTCGATCGCGAGACGTTCAAGCGGACGCTGAAACCGAGCGCGCGGTATCTGGGGAGCATCGCGCGGGGGAATAGGATCTAAAATCCTCCCCGGAACGGGGAGGGGGACCAAGGCGCGGAGCGGCTTGGTGGAGGGGGCCCGCGACCAACTAACCGCAAGCGAAGAGGTTGATGCAGGATGGGCCCCCTCCACCACGCGGCTGCGCCGCGCGGTCCCCCTCCCCGTTCCGGGGAGGATTTAGGTTAGCCCAGCGCCGCCAGCTTTTCCTCGGCCAGCCGGTCCAGCTCGGCTCGGCTCTTCTTCTCCGCCGCGGTCTTCAGCTGCCCGCAGGCCGCATCGATATCGCGCCCGCGCGGCGTCCGGACCGGCGCCGAAATCCCCGCTTCGAAGATGATCTCGCTGAAGCGCCGCACGCGCTCGGGCGTCGAGGTCTCGTAGGGCGCGCCGGGCCAGGGATTGAACGGGATCAGATTGACCTTGGCCGGCAATTTATACTTGCGGATCAGCCGGACGAGTTCGTGAGCGTCCTCGTCGCGGTCGTTCTTGTCCTTGAGCATCACGTACTCGAACGTGATTCGCCGGGCATTGTTGGCGCCGGGATAATCGGCGCAGGCCTGGAGCAGTTCCTCGATCCCGTACTTGCGATTGATCGGGACGATCTCGTCGCGGATCTCCTTGGTCACGGCGTGGAGCGAGACCGCGAGGTTGACCCCGATCTCTTCCCCCGCGCGCGCCATCATCGGCACGACGCCCGAGGTCGAGAGCGTGATGCGGCGCTTCGACAGCGCGAGGCCGTCGCCGTCCATCACGACGCGGAGCGCATCGCGGACATTGTCGAAATTGTAGAGCGGTTCGCCCATGCCCATCATCACGATGTTGGTGAGCATCCGCCCCTCGGGCTGTGACGGCCATTCGCCAAGCGCGTCGCGCGCGAGCATGACCTGGCCGACGATCTCCTGCGACGTCAGGTTGCGGACCAGCCGCATCGTGCCGGTATGACAGAAGCGGCAATTGAGCGTGCAGCCGACCTGGCTCGACACGCACAGCGTCCCGCGATCGGCGTCGGGGATGAACACCATCTCGTAATCCTGGCCGTCGGGCGCGCGGAGCAGCCATTTGCGCGTGCCGTCGGTCGACACCTGGGCCTCGACCACCTCGGGCCGGCCAATCACGAAGCGCTCGACCAACCAGGGATGCTGCGCCTTGGCGATGTCGGTCATCGCGGTGAAGTCAGTCGCGCCGCGATTGTAGATCCAGTGCCAGATCTGCTTGGCGCGCAATTTCGCCTGTTTGGGCTCCATGCCGGCGGCGAGCAGCGCCTCGCGCAACTCGTCGCGCGACAGGCCGACGAGGTCGATACGGCCATCCTCGCGCGCCACCGCCTGGCGGGGCACGGGCACGGGATCGATGTGCCCGGGGATGGGCATGGGAGCGGCCGACACTGTCTGCATGCGCCGTCACATAGGGGAAAAGGCGCGACTTTTCCACTGCCCGCATTCTGGCATCGTCGCGGGCGTCACTTGCGGCGTTTGCGCGGGACCTTGCGCGTCGGCGTGCCGGTTATCGTACGGCGGACGATATAGCCGATCTGGCCCATGGTCGTCTCGCTGTGGCGATAGGTGAAATCGTACCCCGGCGACCAGGTCTTGCCGTCGTCGGTCGAGAAGTCGCCGCGCTGGCTGACCGAGCCGTCGGGATTGCGCTTCACCGTCATGCGGTTGGTGACCGGGCCGTTCCGCGACACCAGGACCATCGAGCCGTTGACGATTCCGCCGGTCAATGTCGCCGCGGCCCCGTCCGAATCGACATAATATTGGCGCCAGCCCTTATCGGCCGGCACAAAAGCACTGATCGAGCGGCCCTGATACTCGATCGGCTTACCGCCGGGGCCAATGAACTGGTCGAACGTCTCGCTGATCGCGCAGCCGACGATCTTTTCGATCCGGCTATGCGCGACGGGATGGGTCGAACCGGCGGCGAACACGTCCCACTCGCCGATCCAGAAATCGAAGGCGCGGTGATCGGCGTCGGCGCAATCGACCTTGGGGGGCTTGGGCGGCGCAGGCGGGGCGGTCTGCGGTGGCGCGGCGGCCAGCATCAGCGCGATCAGATTCATGGTTACCCTCCCCAATGGTCGACCAGGCTGGCACGCCGACCGGCGGTCGGCAAGTCAGCTGCAACCCAGCGCCTTCAGGCTGGTCGCCATTGCGACATCGAGCGGGGTGTGCGGTTCGGCACCGATCGTGGCGGTCAGGTCGGCATTGTCGAGCCTTACCGGATTCTCCCAGAACGGGCGCATCTCGACCATTTCCCTCATCGTCGGATTGAACAGCCCGACCAGCGGCAGCAGCGCCCAGGGCATCCGCCAGGTCTTGACCGGCCGGCCGACAGCCTGCGCGATGGCACCGGTGATGCGATGACCGTCATCATCCCAAGTGCCGGCGAAATGATAGCGGGCGAAACGCGGCAAGGTGTCGCCCTTGTCGAGGAGCCGCGCGAACGCCTCGCCGACATCGGGCAGATAGGCCCAGGCATGGCCGACGCCTTTCTTGCCCGGCACCATCACCCGGCCGACCGGCTTGCCCGGGGTGACGAGGCCTTGGCTGAGCCAGCTATTGCCGGGCCGCGGCCCGAAATAATCGCCGGCGCGCAGGATCACCGCCTTGACCTCCGATTGCTCGATCGCGCGCTCCATCGCGACGCGGATCGCGCCTTTCCGCGTGTTCGGACGCTGCGGGCTGTCGGGTGCGACAATCGGCGAGGTGCGCGGATCGTAATTGTAGATCGTGCCCGGGAGCGCGAGCCGCGCGTCGTTGGCGCGGGCGGCGGCGATGCTGTTATCGAGCATCGGCATCGCCAGTTTCTCCCAGTCGCGATAGCCCGGCGGGTTGACGGCATGGACGATCGCATCGACGCCCCCCGCCGCCGCGAGCACCGCATCGCGATCCATCGCGTCGCCGATCCGCCAGTCGATCCCGCCGCCCTCGCGCGGCGACCGCGTCAGTCCGCGCACCGTCCAGCCATGCGCGATCAGCGCCCGCGCCGTCTCGCCACCCACGCCGCCGCTCGCGCCGAGCACCAACACCGTCTTCGCCATCGTTCGTCTCCTTGAGTTGATGGAGACGATATCGGCGGAAACACGGCTGTATAAAATTGTCGCGGTTTGATGATCAGCCTATACAAAAATGATGAGCGACGATTGGGAACGTCACCGCGCCTTCCTCGCGGTGTTACGCGAAGGCAGCCTGTCGGGCGGGGCCAGGCGACTGGGGCTGGCGCAGCCGACGGTGCGGCGGCGGATCGCCGAGCTCGAGCGCGCGATCGGTGTCGCCTTGTTCACCCGCGCGCCCGACGGGCTGGTGCCGACCGATGCCGCGCTGGCGCTGCGCCAGCACGCCGAGGCGATGGAGATCGCCGCCGCCGCCTTCGCCCGCGGCGCGACCCAGGGCGGCGAGGTCGCGGGGCTGGTCCGCGTGTCGGCGAGCGACGTGATCGCGGTCGAGGTACTGCCGCCGATGATCGCCCAATTGCGCCGGCGCAACCCGCGGCTGGTCGTCGCGCTGAGCCCGACCAATCGCGCCGAGGATTTGTTGCGGCGCGAGGCGGACGTCGCAGTGCGGATGGTGCGACCGCAGCAAGAGGCATTGGTCGCGCAGCGGATCGGAACGATCGAGCTGGGCCTCCACGCGCACGCCGACTTGCTCGCCGGCCGGCCGTTGCCGACCACTGTCGAGGAGGCGATCGCGCTCGGGCTGATCGGGGTCGAGAGTGACAACGATGTGGTTCGGGCGCTGCGCGCGCACGGCATTCCGTTCCGGGTCGAGGATTTCGCTTTCCGCTCGGACAGCGACCTCGCCCATATGGCGGCGATCCGCGCCGGCGTGGGCGTCGGGCTGTGCCAGGTCGCGCTCGCCCGCCGCTATCCGCAATTGGTGCGACTGCTCGCGGACCGGATCAGCTTTCCGCTGCACACCTGGGTAGTGATGCACGAGGATCTGCGCGCCTCCGCACCCGTGCGCGCGGTGTTCGACGCGCTGGTCGCGGGGTTGAGGGATTATCTCGGTAACGATCCGGCGCGCTGAGCAAGGCTACCGCGGCACCCGAATTACTTGCGGGTGATCGTCGGCTCGTTCACCGTGGCGCCGGGTTCCACCAACGTCTCGAGATGTAAATGCACTGGATCATCGGTTTCGCCGCCACCTTGCTCTGCGCCAACGGCACGCCGGCGCGCGATCTGGTCGTGGTCGCCAATATCACGCGCACCGCCACGAAGTTCGGTACCGTTCTGATCGATGTCGGGTCGGTACAGGCCGACGGCAGCCGACGCACCTTCTGGTCGTACACCTTTGCCCGCAAGGGAGATCTCTTCGTGCGCGGGGTCAACTTTACGGAAGCGGATTGCGGCAATCAGACCATTCGGTACTTGAAGCGACAGATGTTCGACGACGCTCATGCGGAGATCGGCGAAATGGACGAGCCGACCGCATGGTCGCACTCGCCGAAGGATTCGCCTGAATCGCGGATGGTCCGTCTGGCCTGCGGCACCGAGAAGGCGGCCGACAATGAGGACTTGGGCGATGTCGACCCGCTGGCGATTTCCGATCCGATCCTGACCGACCCGAAATTTCGCTAACCGCGGACCGGTCGCTACTGCCGACAGGCCAGCGCCGCCGCGTCGATCGCCGTCGCCGCGCCGCTGAGCGCATAGACGTCGGCGAAGGCCGAGCCGTCGCGGCCCAGTCCTTCGACGCTCATCGAGCGGCCGCTGCGCATCGCCGCGACGATCGCCGCGTCGGTGCGCGCGTCGGGCGCCCAGGCATCGCCGGCACCGGCGACGAGGTCGAAGCGGCGCTCGCCGATCGAGAGCGTCACGCGCGCATTGCTCGCGCGGCCGCGGCTCAGCCGGATGTGGAGCTGACTGCGGATGTTCTGCCCGGGCCAATTGGCGACGGTGGCGAAGCCCGCGCGATGATCGGCATCGACCGGCTGCGAGATCGCGAAGCAGCGGCGCGGGCTGGGATCGCTGAACGCGCCCCAGCGGCCCCACACGCCGATCGTGTCGCGTGCGACCGCCGGAACCGCGAGCGCCATTCCGATGATCGCCGCTGCGGCGGCCGTCCGCTTCACACCGTTTCTCCACCGCCGCCGAGATGGACGATCGTCTCCACCCCGTGCTCGATCATGACCAGCGAGCCTTGCGGCAGATGTCCCGCGGCAGGCGCTCCGAACCTTTCGACCGGCGCCAGCCCGGTCATCACGCCGCGCATCACCCGGCTCGAAATGCCATGCATGATCACCAGCCGGTCGCCCGGATCGTCGTTGGTTTCCGCGAGCCAGCCCGACACGCGCGCGGCGATCGCGGAATAGAGTTCGCCGTCGGGCGCGGTGATCAGCAGGCCGCTCGGGCGGTCGATCACGTCGCCGACCTCCGCGATGACGTCGCGATAATAGCGTCCGCCCCAGCTGCCCATGCCGATCTCGGTCAGCCGCGGATCGGTCCGCGCCTGGTGCCAGTCGAGTCCGACATGCTCCGCGATCACGGCGAGCGTCTGCAACGCCCGCCCGGTCGGCGAGGCCCACAGCGTCATCGCCGGCTTGTCGCCCAGCCGGTGCCGCAATGCTTCGCCCATCTCATCGGCCTGCGCGAATCCGGCGCGAGTCAGCGGGGTGTGCGGATGGTCCCCCTGCAGCCGGCCGGCCGCGTTGAACACCGTTTCGCCGTGCCGCGCGATGAAGTCGCGCCCCTGCCGCCCCATGGTCGCCATACCCCGCGCTTTCAACCGCCTGTGGCGCGAAAGCAACGGATTTCCTTGTTTATCTGAGGTTCATGCAACCTCTCGCGCGCCCACCCATTTGCCCCTTCCCGCGCCGCCGACCCCCCGGCGACCGCGGGGAAATGAGTGAATGGAGTTATTTATGCGTAAGCTCGTTCTCGCCGCCGCCACCCTCGCGGCGCTTTCCGCAACCCCGGCGCTCGCCCAATCCGATCCCGACAAGAGCTTCGACGGCCCTCGCGCCGGCGTCATTCTGGGGTACGACCGCGTCCAGCCGGGCCAGGTCCCCAATTCCTCGATCGACGACAGCAACTCGGCCAGCGGCCTGACTTATGGCGGCGACGTCGGTTACGATCACCAGACCAACAGCGGCTGGGTGTTCGGCGTCGAGGGCGAAGTCACCGGATCGACGGCCAAGGTCACCAACAACCCCTCCGCTGCCGGCGCGCTCGGCTATGGCCGGGTCAAGGCGGGCCGCGACCTCTATGCCGGCGCGCGGATCGGTTACGCGGTCACCCCGCATACGCTGATCTACGGCAAGGGCGGCTACACCCACCAGCGGCTCGACCTCGTCGCGTCGGACGGCACGACCGAAACCGGCCAGCATTTCAACCTCGACGGCTGGCGCGCGGGCGTCGGCCTCGAACAGTCGCTCGGCGGCAAGGCCTATGCCAAGGTCGAATATCGTTATTCGAACTACGGCAAGGCGCGGCTGGAATATCCGAGCGGCGGCAATACCGACAATTTCTCGGTCGATACCGATCGGCACCAGCTGGTTGCCGGCGTGGGTGTCCGCTTCTGAGGCGATTCATCCACAAAAACGGGGGATAACAGGGTGTGAAACGAGGGCCGGGGCGCTTGCTCCGGCCCTTTTTCTCGTTAAGGAAGAGAGTCGGCTAATTGCCCCCGGATTCTCTCGTCTGGCGGGTCGGAAAAAATCAGGGCACCGGCCCGGGGGTTAGGACATGAAGGCGACGATCGAACGCGCAACGCTCCTCAAGGGGCTGAGCCATGTGCAGTCGGTGGTCGAGCGCCGCAACACCATCCCGATCCTGTCGAACGTGCTGATCGAGGCGACCGGCGACGGCGCGCTCAAGCTGATGGCGACCGATCTCGACCTCCAGATCAACGAAAGCGTGCCGGCCGCGGTCGACACGCCGGGCGCTACCACGGTGTCCGCCCACACCCTGTTCGACATCGCGCGCAAGCTGCCCGAGGGCAGCCAGGTCCAGCTCAGCGCGGCCGAGGGCAAGATGACGATCGTCGCGGGCCGCGCGCGGTTCCAGCTCGGCACCTTGCCGCGCGACGACTTCCCGGTGATCGCCGAAGGCGAATTGCCGGTCCAGTTCGAGCTGCCGGCGGAAACGCTCAAGCAGATCATCGACAAGACGCGCTTCGCCATCTCGACCGAAGAGACGCGCTATTATCTCAACGGCATCTTCTGGCACGTCGCCGACGACGGCCAACCGGTGCTCAAGGCGGCCGCGACCGACGGCCATCGCCTCGCCCGCGTCACCTTGCCGCGCCCCGACGGCGCCGAGGGCATGCCCGACATCATCATCCCGCGGAAATGCGTCGCCGAATTGCGCAAGCTGCTCGACGAGATCGACGGCTCGGTCGGCGTGTCGCTGTCGGCCAGCAAGATCCGCTTCGACATGGGCCAGGCCTTGCTGACCTCGAAGCTGATCGACGGCACCTTCCCCGATTATTCGCGCGTCATCCCGACCGGCAACGACAAGATCCTCAAGATCGACCCGCGCAGCTTCGAGGAAGGCGTCGACCGTGTGTCGACCATCGCCACCGAAAAGACCCGCGCGGTCAAGATGTCGCTCGATCGCGACAAGATCACGCTGTCGGTGACCAGCCCGGAAAACGGCACCGCCGCCGAGGAAGTACCCGGCGATTATGCCGCGCAGGGTTTCGATATCGGCTTCAACAGCCGCTATCTGCTCGACATCCTCGGCCAGATCGAAAGCGACACGGTCGAAGTCCATCTGGCCGACGCCAGCGCCCCGACGCTGATCCGCGAGAACGACAAGGCGCCCGCGCTCTACGTCCTGATGCCGATGCGGGTGTGAACGGACGTTAGAAGCGGCTCCGTCGCCCCGGCGCAGGCCGGGGCCGCTGTGTAACAAAGGGCAGACCACGCTAACCAGCGACCCCGGCCTGCGCCGGGGCGACGAGAAGCCACAGCCGTTTCCGGGCTTTCACCGATCGATGCTGTCAGCGTATTTTGTCCAGATCGCTCGTGACGGAGCGGCGGGCGTCGGTTCGCGCCTGGCGAAGTTGAGCGCCGGTATCGCTGATCCGGCTCAGGATCGGCTGCGCCGCGGCGAGGTCGGCATGATTGTCGAACAGGATCCGGCCATCGGAGCCGATCTGCCAATGCCGGCGCGCGAGGATGGCGCACAACTTCCCGGCATCCTCCGCGACCTGCGCGTTGAGCATCCAGGAAGTCTTGTAATTGCCCTGAGCCCCGGCGACTCCTTCGAGGAATCCCTCGAGCTCGTCTTGGCCGATTTCGCCGCGCGCGACGGCCTCGTCCCCGGTCTTGCGCAGTTCGGCGAGGATTTGGGGCATCCGCCCGGCATTGGCGGTCGCATGATCGGCGAGGGTCGTGAAGCGATCGCAATGATCGAGTGCCGGCGTGGATTTGGTCAGGCCGGTCGACGATATGATGGTGTTCAGCCCATCGGCGGCGGCTTCGTCATTGAACGCCTTCGCATCGGCAAGGCGCCCGTTGACCGCGGTCGCCAGCAGCCGCGTCATCGGGCCGGCGTCGGGACCCGGAGTGATCGGGCCCTTCGCCCCGCCTTCCGCCAGCAATTGGTCCATGGTGCGCACCGCGTCCTGGCGATCGGCCACTCGGCCCATCCCCCCCGCAAGCACGTGCGAGAGCGAACCTATGAGGCCGAGTATGAGCAGCACGACCAGCGATCCCGCTTTCCAGCCCGGCGATGCCTTTCGGATCGTGATGCCGTAAGCGATCGCCCAGAGCATCGCGCCTAGCAGGGCACCGCCGAAAATATAACCGATCAACTCCGCGGAACTGTGGGCGACCGGCGCCGTTCGCTGCATGTTGCCCGCGCACGACGCGACCAGCAGGAATGCGCACAGACTGGTAGCGATTCCCGGATGACCGCCGTAATTCGACTGTCCATAACCGCCCGGTTCCGGCTGATAATCTTCGTACGAGTCGCTCATCGATTGCCCCCCTGACGCCGTCAACGATATCGTTATCGAGGCCGCGCACAAGGGGATCGGGACCGGCTTGACTCGAAGCGCCGGATCGCTTACTTACATCAATGTCAGTAAGGAATCACTTCATGGCCGCAAAGCTCCCTCCATTTCCCGGTACGTCCGGCAAGCGCGACTGGAAGACCGCGTTCAGCTCGATCCGCAAGCTGCTCGCCAATGGCGACGACACCACGCAGGTGTTCAAGATCATGCGCGCGCTCAACGTCGGCAATTCGCCGATGAATTACGCGCGCTTCATCGCCACCGAAGAGGGCGGGCGCATGGCCTATGAGCGCGTCGAGCTTGCCCAACTCTTCTCGCAGCCGGGTTACGCCAAGCAATTCGCCCCCGGCACGGTCGGCGCGGCGTACAATCATTTCCTCGAATCGACCGGCTATTCGGCCGACGGCCTGGCCGAGGTCAGCAAGATCAACCGCGAGGAGGACATGCCGCATCCCTATGCCTGGTTCGGGCGGCGGGTGCGCGACACGCACGATATCTGGCACGTGCTGACCGGCTACAAGGCGGACGAGAGCCTGGGCGAATCGGCGCTGGTCGCGTTCAGCTACGCGCAGGTCGGCGGGCTGGGCTGGGCGTTCATCGGCGGCGCTTCTGCGCTCAAGAGCCTCAAGGTCACCGGCAATGCCTTGTTCTCCAAGGCGGTGTGGGAAGGCTATAAGCGCGGCAGAAAGGCCAAGTGGCTCGCCGGCGAGGATTACGAGCGGCTGCTGCACGAACCGCTCGACGCGGCACGCAAGCGGCTCGGCCTCGACGAGCCGGTCGCGTATCTCAAGGCGCAGCGCGAATTGGGTGCCGAAATGGCGTCCTATCTGAGTGCGAAGAACCAGCCGAACCCGGCCGAGCCGGCGAAGCTCGCGGCGTAAGGCTGACGCCGGGCCGCAAACTCCGCTAGGGCAGGCGCGATGCTGTCGCGCCTGATCCTGACCGACTTCAGAAATCACGCCGAAGCCGTGCTCCACCCGGGGCGCGGCTTCGTCGTGCTGACCGGGGAGAATGGCGCCGGCAAGACCAACATGCTCGAGGCCGTGTCGTTGCTGGCGCCCGGGCGCGGGCTGCGGCGCGCGGCGCTCAGCGACATGGCGCGGCAAGGGGGAAGCGGCGGGTTCGGCGTTGCGGCCACGCTGTCCCCCTCCCGCTCGTCCCCCTCCCGCTTGCGGGAGGGGTTAGGGGAGGGCGTGTCGGGCTTCGCACTGCGATCTGAAGACCGAGCCGAACAAGCCCTCCCCCAGCCCCCGCAAGCGGGAGGGGAGATTTCGCTCGGCACCGGCACCCAGCCTTCCGCGCCGGACCGCCGCATCGTCCGCATCAACGGCGCGACCGCGGCGGCGACTGCGCTAGCCGAATGGCTGACCGTGCTCTGGCTCACCCCGGCGATGGATCGCTTGTTCGTCGAACCCGCAGGCGAGCGTCGGCGGTTCCTCGACCGGTTGACGTTGGCGCTGTGCCCGGACCACGCCCAGCACGCTAACCGCTACGAAGCGGCGATGCGTGCGCGCAATCGCGTGCTGGCGGACGAGCATCCCGACCCGCATTGGCTGAGCGCGCTCGAAACACAGATGGCCGAACATGGCGCGGTGATCGACGCGGGTCGGCGCGAAACCGTCGCGGCGCTGGCTGAACGCCTCGCCGACCAGCCCGAGGGGCCGTTCGCGCGCGCCGGGCTCGCGCTCGAGGGATGGAACGGCGCCGGGACGCTCGCCGCCGATCTCGCCGCCGGGCGGCGGCGCGACGCCGCGGCGGGCCGCACGCTTGTCGGGCCGCATCGCAGCGATCTGGCCGTCACGCATCTCAAGAAGAACCAGCCCGCCGCGCTGTGCTCAACGGGCGAGCAGAAGGCATTGCTGCTCGGCCTCGTCCTCGCCCATGCCGAACTGGTCGCCGATCGCGTCGGTCGCGCTCCGATCCTGCTGCTCGACGAAGTCGCGGCGCATCTCGACCCCGTCCGCCGCGCGGCGCTGTTCGACCGCCTCGCCGCGACAGGGAGCCAGGTCTGGATCACCGGCACCGAGCGCGCGCCATTCGAGGAGATCGGCACGGCGTCATGGTTCGCAGTCGCCGACGGGACCGTCTCGGCCGCCTGAACGTTCCCTGTCGGGCTGCCCAAGGCCGCGTTCAGCGCGGCGCAGGCAACACATCGTCCCACGATGTTTTAGGGAGAAGCGTGATGAAAATGCTGTTCGCCGCCGCGACCGCGCTGGTCGCGACCATGACGCCAGCCATGGCGCAGGATCGCTGGGACTGGTCGGGCGGGCGCCCCGACGGGCCCGATTTCAGCATCGCCGGACCCGGCCTGCGCATCCTCTATCCCGAATTGCGCGAGACCCGGCGCGGCCGCGCCTTCGTGATGCGCAATTTCGATCGCAACCACGATCATTTCCTGACGGTGTTCGAGGCGCGCGCCGCCAATCGCGCCTTCGCCACGATCGCCGGCCCCGATCGGCGCGGGTTCGACTGGGATGCGCGCGACCGCGGCTATGTCGTCGACCGTCCCGGCCGCGGCGGCTGGGATCGCGGCGCGATGCATGGCTATGGCTTCCGCCAGACCGCGCGCGGCGCGACGATGCGGCTCGACGAGGACGTGCTGTTCGCGACCGACAGCGACGTGCTGCGCCCCGGCGCGATCGACAAATTGCGGCCGCTCGCCGCGTATCTCCGCGCCAATCCCGGCGTGCGCGTCGCGATCGACGGCTATACCGATTCGCGTGGTACCGACGCGCACAACCAGGCTTTGTCCGAACGTCGCGCGGCCAGCGTGCGCGGCGCGTTCGACGCGATGGGCGTGACTCGCGCCCGCTTCTCGGTCGCCGGCCATGGCGAGCGCGATCCCATCGCGACCAACGCCACCGCCGCCGGCATGCGGCTCAACCGGCGGGTGGAAGTGACCCTGCTGGGGCGGCGCGCCAGCGAGTTCTGAGGACCGGGGACTGCGTGACGTTGAGGGACTGACCAACTCCTCTCACCCTTCGGCAGGGTGAGGGGAGTGACAATGTTCGCTTCGTATCTACGTTCCAACAATCCTCCCCCTGCCAGGGGAGGATTAGATTAGCCGACATGTCCAGTTGAATGTCGATGCGCCCTAGTTCGCCACCACGCGATTGGCATGCGTGTAGATCACTTGCCATTTGCCCCCGCGCTTGGCCCAGATATCGGAAAAGCGGATGCGCACCGAATAGGGCTTGCCCTCGGACATGCCCTTCATCGTCACCGCGCCGCCCAGCACGGCACCGTCGCTCCACACTTTGATCACCTGATCGTCAATCGCGAACGGCTCCATGCTGAAGCCCTTGGCGGTATAGTCGGCGATGAATTGCGCCTTGTCCTCGCGTTTGTCCTGGCTGTTGACCAGCAGATAATCGTCGGCGAGCAGGCTCTCGAGCGCCGCGCCGTCACCTTTGACCTGGGCGAGATCGAACGCGGCCGCAGCCCTGGCTAGGTCGGTGGGAACGCCCGGATAGGCCGGCATCGGTCGCGGCGCAGCACTGGTCTGGGCGGCGATCGGCACCGCAATTATCGTGAAGAGTGCCGCGATCGCGATCCACTTCATTGTGCTCTCTCCCTTTTCGGTGTCGCATACCCTAACTAGGCACGGCGCGCAGGCAAGCGAGGGAGATTTTCCTCCAGATCGG
>NZ_JBQCCN010000218.1:0-17400 GCF_051962185.1 Sphingomonas sp. | reverse complement strand
AAACTCGCTATTGGTGACGAGGCAGAGGCGCCGGTCCGGCACCGAAGCTTGCCGGTGTCGGCCAGAACGTAAAGGGGTGTGGCGGAGCGGGAGGGATTCGAACCCTCGATACGCTTTTGACGTATACTCACTTTCCAGGCGAGCGCCTTCGACCACTCGGCCACCGCTCCGCATTGCCAGGAAGCGCCGCCCTAGAGATACGCGCTCCGCCGCGCAAGCGCTTGCCGGAACAGGCGCGGCTGTGGCAGCCTCCGTTCCCATGCCGATCCTGCTCTCGCTCGCCCTCGCGCTCGCCGGCCAGCCCGCCGCCGCTCCCCAGACCAATCCGGCCGCCAAGGCGCCGCTCTCGCCGACCGAGATCGCCAATCAGGCGCCCGCCGCGTCGTGGCGCGCGATCCCCGACGAGGACATCCTGATCTTCACGCTCGCCAATGGGCGCAAGGTGATCCTCCAGCTCGCGCCGGCATTCGCGCCGCAGCATGTCGCGCGGATGCGTATCCTCGCCAACAGCCATTGGTGGGACGATACCAGCGTCTATCGCATCCAGGACAATTACGTCGCGCAATGGGGTGACGTGACCGAGAAGAAACCGCTGCCCGCCGGCGTCGCCGACAGCGGGCCGGCGGAATATACCAGGGCGGGAGGACTGCCGGTGATCCGCATGACGCGGCCCGACAGCTTCGCCGCGATCGCCGGCTTCACCGCCGACGGCTGGCCGGTAGCGTCCGACGGCAAGAACAGCTGGCTGACGCATTGCTACGCGATGGTCGGGGTCGGCCGCGATCTCGCGCCCTCGATCGGGAGCAGCGCCGAACTCTACGCCGTCATCGGCCATGCGCCCCGCGCGCTCGATCGCAACATCGCGCTGGTCGGTCGCGTGATCGAGGGGATCGATGCCCTGTCCTCGCTGGAGCGCGGCACCGGCAAGCTCGGTTTCTATGGCGACCGGCAGAAGCCGACGCCGATCGTCAGCGCGCGGCTGGCCAGCGCTCTGCCGCCGGGCGAGCGTCCGCGTTTCGAATATCTTTCGCCCGCCAGTCGCGATTTCGCACGCTATTTGCACGCCCGGGAGAATCGCGAGCCGCCGTTCTTCACGGTGCCGGCGGGCGGCGCCGATATCTGCAACGTGCCGGTGCCGCTGCGTCGCAAGAGCTGACCGGCGCATCGCAAGACTTGAGGCAGGCGCACGAATTCTTGCCATGATCCATGCTGGTGGCGCCGCATTGCCGCCCCATATCGATTCTATAGCAAGCTGCCCGCGCGCCGCGGGAAACTCGGGAAATCGTGATGTTGTCGTTGATTACCATGGCGCTGGCGCTTGCCGGCCAGACTCCGCCGCCGGCTCCGTCGGTCGACGGCGTGTGGACCAATCCCAAGGGGACGGTCCAGGTGCGCACCGGGTCGTGCGGCGACAAGATTTGCGGCTGGATCGTCTGGGCGAGCCCGCAGGCGCAGGCAGATGCGCGCAAGAAGGGAGTCACCCAGCTGATCGGCACCGCGCTGCTCCGCGGCTACCGCGCCACCGATCGCGGGCATTGGTCGGGCGAGGTCTATGTCCCCGACATGCAGTCGAGTTTCTATTCGACGATCTCGATGATCGATGGCCAGACGCTCAACATCAAGGGCTGCATTCTCGGCGGATTGCTGTGCAAGGCCCAGATCTGGCGCCGCGTCGCCAGCCCGGCGTCGATGGCCGCGCGCTGAACCATTCCGGCTCCTAACTTCCCCTCTCCCGCATGCGGGAGAGGGCTATATTTGCGTATTAGAACTGACCATCCGCTTTCGCAGCAGCGAAGACCTTCAGCTCCCGACCCACTCCGCCACCTCGGCGGCGACTTGGTTGGCGGCCTGATTGAGCGCCGGGCCGACCGTCGTCGCCCCGATCGGGGCGCCCGGGACGCGCGCCTCGAACCCCTTCGTCTCGACCTTGGCGTCGCTGGTGCGCATCAGCGATCCGTCGAACGTCACCACCGCCTCGTGGCTCGTACCGTCGATCCCGAAATTGCGCAGGTCGCCCCACAGCCGCGCGCCGGGGTCGCTGAACGATTGCGCCGGCGACAGCGTGACGCGGCCGGTCTTGGCGGCGATCGTGTCGGACATCAGCCGCGCGAACAGCCGTTGCGGCGCTTCCACCCAGGCGGCGTCGGTGACATAGGCGATCTGATCGCCGGTCTGGACCGGCACGCGCGCCACCGCCAGCGCCTGCGGCACGGTCGGCACCTGGACGGTCACGGTCTTGGCGGTCGCCGAGCTCTGGGTCGATCCGACCGGCAGGCTGGCGGCCGGGTTGAGCGTCAGCAACACCTTGGGCGGCTTGCCGCCGAAGCTCAGGCAGCCTGCCAACGGCAAGGCCGGGAGCAGGGCCAGGAGCAGGGGAAACAGGCGCTTTGTCATTTCACTTGCCCTTGTAGTCGGGGAGCTTGGGGCTGCCGGCGATCGAGCCGACGCCGCCGCGATCGATCTTGTCCGCGACCGACGACAGCGATTGCGACATCTGCCGCAGGTCGTGGATCAGCTGGCCGAGCTCGGGAATGGTCTGCTTGGAGAAATTCTGCAGGCCCGGCCGCGCATCGCCGATCGCCGCATCGAGCGTATCCATCGAACGCTGGGCGGAGGCGACCGCCTTGTTGAGGTTGCCGAGCGTCGGCTTGACGTCGTTGGAGAGCAGGCCGTTGGTCGTCGCCGCCAGATCGCCGATCTGCTGCGACGCGATGCCCGCCTTCTGGATCGCGATCCGCGTTTCGGCCAGCGTCGCGGCGATTTCCGGCCCGCGATCCGACAGCGCCTTGCTGAGCTTGTTGGTGTTGTCGAGTATGCCGGCGATCGACGCCTGGTTGCGGTCGCTCAAGAGACCGGTCAGCCGCTCGGTCAGCGTCGTCAGCCGCTCGAGCAATTGCGGGGCGTTGGACAGCAGGGCGCCGAGCCCGCCGGCGCGCGCGGGGATCAGCGGCACGCCCAGCGGGCAGGCGCTGTTGGTGCAGTCGATCAGCGGCCTGCCGGCTTGCGCACCGTCGAGCTGGACCGTCGACGGGCCGGTGAAGCTGCCCTGGATCGAGGCGGTGGTGCCGAGCAGGATCGGCGTCTTGTCGTCGACCGACACGCGCACGCGGACGAATTCGGGCGACTTGGCGTCGAGCTTGATATCCTGAACCTGGCCGATCGGCACGCCCGAGAAATTGACCGCCGATCCCTTGGCGAGCCCGTCGACCGATTGCTTGAACAGGATGTCGTACTCGCGCTTGCCCTCGGCGCCGAAGTGCGAGATCCACACCATGAAGATCGCGAGCACGGCGAGCAGGATCAGGACGATCCCGCCGACCAGCACATGGTTGGAACGCGTTTCCATCAGTCAGCCCCTGCCTTGCCCGCCGCCGCTTCCTGCGTCGCGACCGCCGCGCGACCGCGCGGTCCCTTGAAATATTCCTCGATCCACGGGTGATCCAACGCGATCAGCTCGTCGATCGTGCCGACCGCGATCACCTTTTTGTCGGCGAGGACCGCGACACGGTCGCAGATAGCATAGAGCGAGTCGAGATCGTGCGTGATCAGGAACACGGTCAGACCCATGGTCCGCTGCAGCGACAGGGTCAGCTCGTCGAACGCCGCGGCGCCGATCGGGTCGAGCCCCGCGGTCGGCTCGTCGAGGAACAATAATTCGGGATCGAGCGCCAGCGCGCGCGCCAGGCCGGCGCGCTTCTTCATGCCGCCCGACAGCTCGGCGGGATATTTGGGCCCGGCATCCGCGGGGAGGCCGGTCATCACCACCTTGTAGGACGCGATCTCGTCGAGCAACGTGGCGTCCAGATTGGGGTAGAATTCCTTGATCGGGACCTCGACATTCTCGGCGACGGTCAGGGTCGAGAACAAGGCGCCGCCCTGAAACAGCACGCCCCAGCGCTTGCGGATCTCGATCGCCTCGGTCTCCTCGCGGTCGAGCGTCGATTCGCCGAACACGGTGACTTCGCCCTCGTCGGGGGTCTGCAGCCCGATGATCGAGCGCATCAGCACCGACTTGCCGGTACCCGAACCGCCGACTACGCCCAGGATCTCGCCGCGACGGACGTCGAGGTCGAGATCCTCATGCACCACTTGCTCGCCGAAGCTGTTCTTCAGCCCGCGGACGCGGATTACGACATCGTCCTCCGCCATCAGATCCATCCGATCGAGGAGAAGAATACCGCGAAGAAAGCATCGAGCACGATCACCAGGAAGATGCCCTGAACCACCGCGGCGGTGGTGCGCAGGCCGACTTGCTCGGCGTCGGCCTCGACCATCATGCCCTGGAAGCAACCGGCGATGGCGATGATCGCACCGAACACCGGGGCCTTGATCAGCCCGACATAGACGTCGCTGATCGGTACCACTTCGCGGATACGCTGGACGTACGTGACCGGCGGGATGCCGAGCACCGCCCAGCACAGGATTCCGCCGCCGATGATCGAAATCAGCGCCGAATAGAAACCGAGCAGCGGCATCATGAACACGGCCGCCAGCACGCGCGGCACGACCAACGCCTCCATCGGCGACACGCCGATCGTGCGCATCGCGTCGATTTCCTCGGTCAGCTTCATCGTGCCGATCTGCGCCGCGAAGGACGAGCCGGAGCGGCCCGCGACCATGATCGCGGTCATCAGCACGCCCAGTTCGCGCATCGACAGGCGGCCGACCAGGTTGATGGTATAGACCTCCGCCCCGAACTGGCGGAGCTGGACCGCGCCTTGCTGGGCGATGACGATGCCGATCAGGATGCTCATCAGTCCGATGATGCCAAGCGCCGAGACGCCGACCACTTCGAACCGTTGTACCGTGGCGTTGAACCGGAAGCGCCGCGGCGGCACGAAAATGCTCTTGAAGATCGCGCCGAACGCCAGCGTGGTCGCGCCGAGAAAGCCGAGCAGGCCGACCATCGTCTTGAATGTCTGAATCGTCGCTTCGCCGATTTCGCCGAGCACGCGATAGAAGGCGGGGACGCGCTCACCGCGGATGCTGACCGGCTGGTCGGCCCCGCACACCTGGTCGAACAGATGCTGGCGATCCTTGCTCAACCCTTCGACGCTGGCGCCGGTGCGCTGGGCGAGGCGATGGATCGTCCAGGCGCCGATCGTGTCGAGCCGGTCGATTCCCGACAGGTCGATCCGCTCGACCTTGCCGTCATAGGTCGCCAGCCGATCGGGCAAGTCCCCGAGCGAGGCGAGCGACAGGCTGCCGGAAAAGCGGAGCGTGCCGCCGGCAGAATCGTCGGTGAAGGCGGCTGGAGCGCTCATCCGCAACTATCCATGGGCGATTACTTCTGGATCGGCAATAACATGTCGGCAAACTCCGGCATCTGTTTCGCTGATTCCGCAGGAGCGCGGGAAGGGTTCAGCTTTGCCGAGCCGGGCGCTAAGGCGGCGGCGATGCACCGGCTCGCGATCTACGACATGGACAAGACGATCACGCGATCGCCGACGTGGACGCCGTTCCTGCGCGCCTGGGCGCGGGCGCGACCGTGGCGGTTCGCGGCGCTGGCGGCGACGGTGGCGCCGGTCGCGCTTTATCTCGGCAAGCGGATCGATCGCGCGCGGCTGAAGGAAATGACGCAGCGGCTGGTGATGGGCCGGCGGGCGGCGAGGAACTCGGTCGAGCGAGTCGCCGAACGATTCGCCGCGCGGATCGTCGCCGGCAAGGTGTGGGACGACGCTCGCGCGCAAATCGCCGCCGACCGTGCCGCCGGCTATCGCGTAGTGATGGCGACCGCCTCGTACGATTTCTACGTCCGGCCGATCGCCGCGCAGCTTGGGATTACCGACGTCATCGCAACGCCCTCGACCGTCGAGAAGGGGCGGTTGGTGCCGCGCATCGCGGGCGAGAATTGCTATGGCGACGCGAAACTGCGGATGATCGAGGCGTGGTTGGCGGGCGAGGGGATCGCGCGAGGCGACGCGCAGGTCCGCTTCTACTCGGACCATGTCTCCGACGCGCCGACGCTCGCCTGGGCGGACGAGGCCTTCGCGGTCAATCCGCACGCACCGTTGCTGGCGCTGGCGGAGGAGAAGAGCTGGGCGGTCCTGCGCTGGCGGTAGAGCGGGGGGCGCGTGGCGAGGTACACGGCCGTCCATGCAAGCCATCGTCACCCCGGCCTTGTGCCGAGGTCTGCCGCGCCACAAATCATGCCGTCGGTGATCGTGAGAAAAGCCAGGCCGCCTGCTCATCCCGCCATCACGGCGCGCATTGCCTGTTGCCCGGCGGACCCCGGCACAAGGCGGGGGGACGGTTGGAATAAGGGCGAGTGCGTTCTCGATTGGCCGAAGAAGTGGCGACCGGCGACCGTCACGCGTCTACAGCAGCACATCCACCGTGTGGATCGCGAGCCCGACCAGCCCACCGACCAGCGTGCCGTTGACCCGGATATATTGCAGGTCGCGGCCAACCGCGTTCTCCAGCCGCCGGGTAATCGTCCGCGCGTCCCAACCGCGCACCGTCTCCGACACCAGCCGGACGATCGCGTCGCCGTAATCGGCCGCCGCCCCGACCGCCGCGCGGCGCGCGAAGCGGTTGATCGTGCTGGCGAGTTCGGCATCCTCCTGCAGCGTGGTGCCGAGCTGGCGCATCGCCTCGCCGAACCGACCGGCCAGCATCGCGTCGGGATCGCGCGCGATCTTGAGCATCGCCCCGCGCATCTGTTCCCAGATGCCCTGCCACCAGTCCGACAGCGCCGGATTGTCGAGCATCTCCGCCTTGAAGCCCTCGACCCGCTCGCGCATCGCCGGGTCGTGCTGCAAGTCGTGGGCGAGCTGCGCCAGGCCTTCCTCGGCCTTGGCGCGCAAGGGGTGGTCGGGCTGCGATGCCATGTCCTGGATCATCCCATCCAGCCCGGCGATGATCTTGTTGGCCAACGTCTCGTCGAGCCCGGTCCAGCGCATCAGCGAGCCGGCGCGCTCGTGCACCATCGCGCGGATCACCGGCTCGTTGGCGCTGAGCACCTTGGCCGACCATCTGATGATCCCGTCGAGCAGCGGCACGTGGCGATTGTCGGCGATCGCGGCGCTCAGCGCATTGCCCAGCAGCGGCGAGATTTCGAGCGAGCGCAGCCGCTGCGCCAGCGTCGCCCGGACCATCCCGCCCAGCCGTTCCTGGTCGAGCGCTTCGAGCATGTCGGCGGCCAGCCGCGACGCACCGCGCCGTAGCCGCCCCTCGGTCGCGCCCTTGGGGCTGGCCAGCCAGCGTCCCGCCGCGCCGGCGACGTCGAGCCGCCGCATGCGCCGCGCGACCACTCCGGGGATCAGGAAATTGTCGCGCAGGAATTGCGCCAGCGTATCGCCGATCCGATCCTTGTTGCGCGGCACGATCGCGGTGTGCGGGATCGGCAGGCCCAACGGGTGGCGGAACAAGGCGGTGACGGCGAACCAGTCGGCCAAGCCGCCGACCATCGCCGCTTCGGCGAAGGCGCGGACGAATCCCCAGGCCGGATGGCGCTCGCCGAGCGCGCGGGCGACGAAGAACAGCACCGCCATAGCGATCAGCAAGGATGTCGCGACCAGCCGCATCCGGCGCAGCGCGGGGGGCGCGGCGGCCGGGCCGGGAATGGGCAGTCGCGCCAGCTTCATCCGCGAAACAATCCCCCAAACGACGGATTGTTCAAGCCCGCGATGCGCCGAATCTCATTCGGCGGGGTGGGGCGCCTCGTCGCCATGATCATAGCCGATCGGCTTGACCTCGCGCGGGCGCTCCAGCACCGGCCTGCCGTCGTCGCCCGGCTTGTAGGTGAGCAGGACGCGACGCAGCCACGGACCTGCCCATTCCTCGATGCCGATCGCCAGGCTGAAGCTCGCCGGCACGATCAGCAGTGTCAGCGCGGTCGACAGGATCAGCCCGCCGATCACGACCGTACCCATCGGCGCCCGCCACGAGCCGTCGCCCGAAAGCGACAAGGCGGTCGGCACCATGCCCGCGACCATCGCGACGGTGGTCATGACGATCGGCTGCGCACGCTTGTGCCCGGCGTCCTCGATCGCGGTGAGGCTGGGGACGCCTTTGTTCATTTCCTCGAGCGCGAAGTCGATCAGCAGGATCGAGTTCTTGGCGACGATGCCGAACAGCATCAGCAGGCCGATATAGACCGGCATCGAGATCGGTTGGCCGGCCAGCCAGAGCGCGATCAGCCCGCCGAGCGGCGCCAGAAGCAGTGATCCCATGTTGACGAACGGCGGCAGGATGCGGCGGTACAGCAGCACCAGCACCGCGAACACCAGGAAGATCCCCGAGGCAAGCGCCACGAAGAAGTTCGTGATCATCTCGGCCTGCCACTTCTGCTGGCCGAGCGTCAGGCGAGTGATCCCCGTCGGCAGATTCTTGACCGACGGCAGCGCGTTGATGTCCTTCCACGCCTCGCCCGACACCAACGGCTTGCCGGTCTTGGGATTGAGGCCCAGGTCGGCGCCGATCGTGAGCTGGCGCTGCAGCTGGACGCGGTCGATCTTGCTGGGGCTGGCGCCGAAGCCGATATCGGCGACGCTCGACAGCGGCACCGAGCCGCCATTGCTCGTCGGCACCGGCAGATTCTGGATCGTCGACATGCGCGAGCGGGCATTTTGCTCGAGCGAGACGTCGATATTGACCTGCCGATCGCTGAGTGAGAATTTCGCCTTGTTCTGGTCGATGTCGCCCAGCGTCGCCAGACGGATCGCATTGGACAAAGCGGCAGTGGTGACACCCAGATCTGCCGCCAGGTCGAAGCGCGGCCGGATCACCAGTTCGGGCTGCTGAAGGTCGCCCTGCACGCGCGGCGCGACGACCGACTTCAGCTTCGACATCTCGGTGACGATCTTCTGCGCGGTATCGTTGAGCTGCTTCGGATCGGCGCCGCCCAAGACGATCGTCAGGTCGCGGCCGCTCGATCCCCAACCTTGCTGCGACCGGAAGGTCACCCGCGCGTCGGTGATCTGCGCCAGTTGCGGCGCCAGGTCGCGCTCGAACTTGATGCTGGTGATCCCCTTGTCTTTCTTGAAGATCGCCGTGACGCGGCCCGAGCCGACGCCGATACGGCTATAGGTATCCTCGACCTGGGGCTGCTTCTTCAACAGCGCGGCGACCTCGCCGACTTTCGCCTGCGTTTCAGCCAACGTGGTGCCCGGCACCATTTCGACATTGGCGGTGGAGGAGTCCTGATCCTGATCCGGCTGGAAGGTTTGCGGGATCATCATGAAACACACGATCGTGAGAAGGAACGAGAAGGCACCGATCCCCATCACCCATACCCGGTGATCGAGCGCCCACGCCCAGACGCGCTTGAACGACGACCGCGCCCAGCCCGCGTAATTCGTCTCGCCGAACCCGGTGGCCACGCCCAGCAGCAGGCCGACAAGGACGACGAGAACCAGCCCGAAGCCGAAGCCGAAGCCCGCGCCGAATACGGCAGCGAACAGGGCCAGGACGACGCTGCCGCCTGGCTGCATCATCAACGACAGCCCGCCCGCGAACAGCAGCAGCGCGAAGAGCGTCGGTACCGCCAGGTGGCGGAACCGTGTCCGGACGATCTCGATCCGGGCGCGGAACGCGCGCGAGGCACGCGTGTCGAGCGTCCAGTCCAGAATCCTCATATAGCCGTTCATCAGCCGGCCTTCGCCATGCGCGGCCTGGCCATGCGCCTTGAGGAAATAGGCGGCGATCATCGGCGTGATGAGGCGCGCGACGGCAAGCGACATCAGCACCGAGACGACGACGGTCAGGCCGAAATTCTTGAAGAATTGGCCGGGCACGCCGGGCATCAGCGCGACCGGGAAGAACACCGCGACGATCGACATGGTCGTCGCCAGCACCGCGATGCCGATCTCGTCGGCGGCGTCGATCGCCGCCTGATAGGCGGTCTTGCCCATGCGCATGTGGCGAACGATGTTCTCAATCTCCACGATCGCGTCGTCGACCAGCACGCCGGCGACCAGGCTGAGCGCCAACAGCGTCATCTGGTTGAGCGTGAAGCCCATCAACTTCATGACCCAGAAGGTCGGGATCGCCGAGAGCGGGATCGCCAGCGCGGAGATCGCGGTCGCCCGCCAGTCGCGCAGGAACAGGAACACGACGACGACCGCCAGCAGCGCGCCCTCGACCATCGCTTCGATCGCCGAGTGATATTGCTTCTCGGCATATTCGACGTTGTTGAAGATCAGCTTGAACTTGACCTTGGGATTGCGCGCCTGGAGGTCGGCCAGCTTCTTCTCGGCGCCATGGAACACGGCGATGTCCGACGCCGACTTGGCGCGCTGGAAGTCGAACGAGATGACCTGCGCGCCGTTGAGCTGGGACGCGCTGCGCTGCTCGGCGAAGGCGTCCACGACGGTCGCGATGTCGGTCAACCGAACCATCCGGCCGCCGCCGACCGAAATCTGGGTCTGGCCGAGCGTATAGGCATTCTGCGAATTGCCGAGCACGCGCACGGTCTGTTCGGAACCGGCGATCTCGGCGCGGCCGCCGGCTGCGTTCAGATTGACCTGACGCAGCTGAGCATTGACCTCGGACGCGGTGAGCCCCAGCGACTGGAGCTTGGCGGGATCGAGCTTGACGCTGATCTCGCGATCGACGCCACCATTGCGGTCGACCGTCGCCATGCCGGGCACCGACAGCAATTCCTTGGTGACGGTGTCGTCGATATACCAGCTCAGTTCCTCGACGGTCATGTCGCTGGTCACCGCGGCGTAGCTGGCGAGATCGTTGCCGCTGGTGTTGATGCGGATGACCTGCGGCTCGAGAATGCCATCGGGCAGGCTCGACCGGACCTGCTGGACCGCGCTGCGGATATCCTCGACCGCCCGGTCGATCGGGGTGCCGATCTGGAGCTGGACCGCGGTCTGCGAATTGCCTTCGGTCACGGTCGAATCGATCTCGTCGACTCCCGATACGCTGCGCAGCGCGGTCTCGACCTTCTGGGTGATCTGATTCTCTATCTCGGTCGGCGCGGAGCCGGGCTGCGAGACGATCACGAACACCATCGGGAAGTCGATGTCGGGGTCCTGGTTGACCGGCATCGTGAAGAAACTGAACAGCCCGGCGACCGTCAGCATGAAGAACAGGACCAGGCTCGGAACCGGATTTCGGATCGACCAGGCGGAGATGTTGCGGAAGCCCATGACTGGTGCCTTACTTACAGCTTGCCCGGAACCGGCTTGATCTTCTGGCCCGGCGCCAGGAACGCGCCAGCGGCCAGCACGACGCGCTCGTCGCCGTTCAGGCCCTCGACGATCGCGACGCCGCGGTCGGTGACTTCGCCGGTCTTGATCGGGCGGCGCTCGACCTTGTCGTCCTTGCCGACAATATAGACGAAATTGCCCGTCGCGTCAGTCTGGATCGCCGAGTTCGGCAGGAGCGGCGAGGTATTGGCACCGCCATAGATGCTCGCCGAGGCGAACCCGCCCGGCCGCAGGGCCGCGTTGTACGGAATCGCGATGCGGACGACGCCGCGGCGCGTCTGCGGATCGATGACCGGCGGCAACTGCCACACCTGGCCGGGGAACGACTGGCCGCCGCCGACCGGCGTGACCTCGGCGCGCGCGCCGACCGTGATGCCCTTGATATCGCTCTCGGCGACCTCGGCGCGAAGCTCCATCTCGCCGCCCTTGGCCATGCGGAACAAGGTGCCCGAGCCCGAGCTGATGATCTGGCCCGGCTCGACCGAGCGGGTCAGGACCAGCCCGGCGGCGGGCGCGCGGATGTCGAGCCGGGCGTTGCGCGCCTGGGTCTCGGCGAGGGTGGCTTGTGCCACCTTCACGCGGGCATTGGCCGCGTCGCGCGTCGCGACGAGCTTTTCCAGATCCGCCTTGGAAATGAAGCCGCGGCCGACAAGTGCCTGCGCGCGGTTCAATTCGCTCTGCGCGAGCGCGGCATCCGATTTGGCGACGGCGATCGAGGCGGCGAGGCTGCTCGCGGTCTGGACCTGGACCGAGCGATCGACCGTCGCCAGCACCTGGCCGGCGGCGACCCACTGACCGGGCTGGACCAGCACCGCGGTGACGCGGCCGCCTTCACCGGCGACGCCGACCGGCATGTCGACCCGCGCGGCGAGCGATCCCGTCGCCGACACCATGCGATCGACGGCATTGCGTCCCGGCGATGCCACCGACACGGTCGGCAAGTGGGCGTCGGACGAGCCGCTCGCCGCGCCGGCAGCCGGTCCGGCCGCGGGGCGCATCAGGACGAAGGCCAGGATCAGCACGACGATGATCGCGGCGACGCCGCCCAGGATCAGCCAGCGACGACGCGACGTCCCGGTCTCGTCGGTGAGCGCATACATCCCGCTCGACTCGTAATTCATGTCAGCCACGTCCCCATGTGCCCTGTGGTTGGAGGCGCCCCTGAGCCTCGCGTTGGAACTGTATTATAGAAATAAAGCACCGACCTCAAGAGGCTCGGTGCGTACCGGCGAATTATGGCTTTTTCGGCCCCTAATCGCAAGTTGCGCCCCCTTTTCGTGTCAGGAACGGTTGCATCGCTTCGCGCATGGGTAGACCTTTCGGCGCCGCCTTTGGGGAGGCGGTCCATGGAGGGAAAGCCGATGCCCGATCGATCGATTCTGGGTTGGCTGCTGATTGGCCTCGTCGCCGGCGTGCTGGGGAAGTTTCTCATGCCGGGCAAGGACCCCGGCGGATTCATCGTCACGATCCTGGTCGGCATCGCCGGTGCGTTGCTTGCCGGCTTCGTCGCGCAGACGATGAACCGGACGCTGGTCGGCGGATGGCAGAATTACGCGGCGGCGACTGCCGGCGCGGTGGTGCTGCTCGCCTTGTACCGCTTGGTGATCAGCCGCCGCGTGTGAGCGGCGGGTCGTTCAGCTTAATGTAGTCCGCCGCGTGGCAGATGCTTCGCAGGCGGAATGATCCGTCGTGTCTGGAGGACATCATGCGTTTGCTTGCCACTGCCGCCGTCATCACCCTGTCGTCGATCGCGATCACTCCCGCGCTCGCCCAGGTGACGCCCTCGGCGCCTGCCATTCTTGCCGACGGGACGGTGCTCGACGTGACCGCGACGGGCAAGACCACGCGGGTGCCCGATCTCGCCACGATCCGCGCCGGCGTCGTGACCCAGGCGCCGACCGCGGCGCGGGCGCTCGGCGACAATGCGCAGCGCAGGGCGGCGGTGCTCGCCGCGCTAAAGCAGGCGGGCATCCAGCCGCGCGACATCGCCACCGCCAACGTCTCGTTGCAGCCGCAATATCGCTATCAGGACAACCAGCCGCCGGTCATCACCGGGTATCAGGCGACCAACAACGTCTCGATCCGCTTCCGCGACATCGCCAAGTCGGGGGCGATCCTCGACGCGCTGGTGGCGCAGGGCGCGAACCAGATCGAGGGGCCTAGCCTGTCGCTCGACCAGCCCGACGCCGCGCTCGACGAGGCGCGGGTCGATGCCGTCAAGCGTGCCCAGGCGCGGGCACAGCTTTACGCAAAAGCCGCGGGACTGTCGGTGGCGCGCATCCTGACGATCAGCGAGGGCGCGGAGATCGCCGGCCCGCCGCCGCCGATGCCCGTCTATCGCATGGCAGCGGCCAAGGTCGCCGACACGCAGGTAATGGCGGGCGAAAGCGATGTGACCGCGACGATCACCGTCCGTTTCCTGCTCAAGTGACGAAAAAGGGGCCGCTTCCCGGCGGAAGCGGCCCCTTTGTGCCTGACGGCGGCGCCTCTAGCGGAGAACCCTGCCGCGGTTGATCAGGTTGAGGATCGCCAACAGGATGATCGCTCCGATCACCGAATAGATGAATGTGTAGACCGTGATGCCTTCGTTGATTCCGGCGCCGAACAGCAGATTGGCGATGACCGCGCCGACGATGCCGACCGCGATGTTGACGATGATTCCGGACCCGCCGCCGCGAACGATCAGGCTGGCGAGCCAACCCGCGAGACCGCCGACGACGAGCCAGATGATGATGGCTTCGAGCATGCAACCCTCCGGTTCTGCCCGGCCTGGGATGGCCGGGTCTGTCCAGGGTTACGACGCTTCAATGACTGGCTTTGTTCCGCTTCCGTTTTGACGATTCGGGCGGATTGTCGCGCTCAATACTTCTGCTGGCGCTCGTAGAGGCTCTTGTAATGCTGGATGCGCGTCACGCGCAGGCCGGGCATGCCCGACCGGTCGATCGCGCGCTGCCAGCCGGCGAATTCCTCGACGGTCAGGCTGTAGCGGTCGCACACTTCGTCCACGGTCAACAGGCCGCCGTTGACGGCGGCGACGACTTCGGCCTTGCGGCGCACGACCCAACGTGTCGTATCCGCCGGAGGCAGCGTTTCGAGAGTCAGCGGCTCCCCGAGGGGGCCGATCACCTTTGCGGGGCGGATTTTCTGGTTCTCAATCATTCACTACCTCGATTGGGGCGGGGGGCCCCCACACGCTCTGTCTATAAACGACCGATACCGGCCGGACTTGAACATCAATTGAAGCGTCTAGGTAAACGCGTCCTTCATTGTTGGCCCCATTCCACCATCCGCGCGGCGACGGTCGCATCGAACGCCCCGGAGGGCGGGAAGAAGGCCGAAGATTCAATCACTCGCGGGAAAAGTGTGGCCTGGGCCAACGCAGTCGGGCTCGCCGCCTGGCGCGCCGTCACCCCGACCATCAGGACGGCCAGGTCCGGCGGCAGCACCGTGACCGAGGCGTCATAGTCAAATCGGAGATAGCTCAGGTCCACAATCACTCGCTCGTGTTCGTCAGACTCGGCGGTCTACCCAATTTGCACTAAAGCTCCGTAAAGACGGGCGGACCGTTCCAGTCGACGGAACACACTTTCTTCATCGTCATGCCGGCCTTGTGCCGGCATCCACCGGGCCTCCGGCGCGAACGGAGAGGTTCCGGCTAGGACCGATAAGCAGGGGTTTGGCGGCACGGTGGACCCCGGCACAGGCCTGTCTTGAGCGCCGCCGCAGGCGGCGTCGAAAGGGCCGGGGTGACGGTGGGAAAGGCGGCCCGCTCCCTGCCTGCAACGCGGCAACGGAAACCAAACCTAGGAAAAATCCCGCGCGATCCCTATTGAAGCCCCGCAATCATGACCGAAGCCGATTTCCAACTGGGCCCCGACCTCGCGGGCAAGCGCATCGTCGTCGCCATGTCGGGCGGGGTCGATTCGTCGGTCGTGGCCGCGCTCGCCGCGCGAACGGGGGCGGAGACGATCGGCATCACGCTCCAGCTCTACGACCATGGCGAAGCGGTCGGGCGCGCGGGAAGCTGCTGCGCGGGTCGCGACATCCGCGACGCGCGCGCGGTGTGCGATCGCCTCGGCATCGCGCATTACGTTCATGACCACGAAAGCGCGTTCCGCGACGCGGTGATCGACCAGTTCGCCGACGAATATGTCGCCGGGCGCACCCCGATACCCTGCGTCCGCTGCAACATGGGACCCAAGTTCACCGATCTCTTCGCGCTCGCGCGCGACCTTGGTGCCGACTGCCTGGCGACCGGCCATTATGTTCGCCGCGTCGAAGGAGCCGACGGCGCCGAGCTTCACCGCGCCGCCGATCCGGCCCGCGACCAGAGCTATTTCCTGTTCGCGACGACGCGCGACCAGCTCGATTTCCTGCGCTTCCCCTTGGGCGGCCTGCCCAAGCCGCGCGTCCGCGAACTCGCCGCCGAACTCGGCCTCGGCGTCGCGGCCAAGCCCGACAGCCAGGACATCTGCTTCGTCCCCGATGGCGATTACGCCCGCCTCGTCAAGAAATTGCGCCCCGAAGCGGAAGCGGGCGGTGACATCGTCGATCTGTCGGGCCGCAAGCTCGGCGAGCACAAGGGGCTGATCCATTTCACCATCGGCCAGCGCCGCGGGCTCGAGATCGGGGGCAGCCCCGAGCCGCTCTACGTCGTGCGCCTCGATCCGGCGACTCGCAGCGTCATTGTCGGCCCGCGCGCCGCGCTCGGCGTGGCCTCGGCGCGGCTCTCCGAGATCAACTGGCTTGGCGGCGACTATGCCGGCCCGATGACCGCCAAGGTGCGCAGCCTGGCCAAGCCGGTGCCCGCGCGCCTCGCCGGCGACCGCGTGCTGTTCGACGATCCCGAATATGGCGTCGCGCCGGGCCAGGCGGCGGTGCTCTATGCCGGCGACCGCGTGCTCGGCGGCGGCTGGATCGAGGAGACCCAGGCGGCGGAGCCGGCGCTGGCGGCGTGACGTTCGGCGCCGAGGAGCGAAGCCCGGCCCTATCCGTGCCCGAGAACGATATCGGCGATCTGGCCTGCCCGGCCGACCAGGCGTCCCATCCAGGTAACGACCTTCCGCCCTCGCGGCGTAACGATCTCCATCGTGTGCTCGGATGCTCCGACGCCGAGATTCCTGTCTTTGGCGCGTGGCTTCTCGGCGTACAGCGCCTTGCCGTCGAGCAATTGATCGAGTTTGGCGGCGTCCGTGGAGGGCACGGGGGTCGTCTCCTCGGCAATGAGTTCGAACGGCACGTTGAGAAGACCTGGCCCTTGCTCGCCCATCGTGCTGATCTGCCAATGTCCTGTATCGTCGCGCCAGGCGATGGTACTGTATTCGTAGCTTAGATGATGCACCGCAAAGCCGCGGACGTAGATGATGCGGTCGCTGTGCGGCACGCGAACATCGTATTTCTGACGCAGTGCCAGGCTTTGCTGCGTTGCGTCGGCGAGCTGTTCCGCGGGCGCCGCGGAAGCCGATGCGGCGATGATCACCAGACCCAGAAATGTCGAGACCCGGCCCATGCGGCCGAGCCTAGACTATTCGCCCTTCGGAAAGAACCGCTCGATCACGCTCGACGCGAGCCGCGCCGGGCGCAGCGTTTCGGCGTCGATGCAACACCAGCTCGACTTGACCTCGGCCAGCACGTCCTCGCCGCGGCGGATCACCGTCTGATAGAAGGCGCGTGCGCCCTGAACCTTCTCGAGCAGGACGGTGGCGATCACCTCGTCGTTGAGGAAGGTCGGCTTGCGATAGGTGATCTCGTGCCTGAGCGCGACCCACAGCAAGCTGGTCACCGCCTCGGCCGGCGCGATCTTCTGCCAATGGCTGAGCACCGCGTCCTGCACCCACTTCAGATAGGAGGCGTTGTTGACATGCCCCATGAAGTCGATGTCGTCAGGATCGATGCCGATCGGGAAGTCGTGCGGGAGCGCGTGGTCGGTCACGTACGATAATATAGGCGAAGAGGCCGAAAATCGCCAGTTTTTGAGCGGGTGAGCGGACGCTACGGAAAGCTGGGATAGAAGTGGGAGGCAAAAAAATCCTCCCCGGAACGGGGAGGGGGACCGCTCGCGAAGCGAGTGGTGGAGGGGGCCCTCCACCGCTGGCCTTCCGGCAGGTTGCATCTTGGTCGCGGGCCCCCGCCACCCAGCCGCGGCGCGGCTTGGTCCCCCGCCCCCGTGCGGGGGGGATTTTTGGGCACTGCAACACAAACGGCCCATCCAGCCCGGTGACGCAGGGCCCGCCCCCGC
>NZ_JBQCCN010000217.1:0-13954 GCF_051962185.1 Sphingomonas sp. | reverse complement strand
CAGCCTACACTCTTTCCCTACACGACGCTCTTCCGATCTGACGACGGGAATACCGAACTGGCGGACATTCTCGAGATGCCGCGCGAGATTGACGCCTCCGCGTCGCACCGCCTCGGGGTCCGCTGTGCCTAGATCGGCCTTGGCGATTCCGCCATTCATCTTGAGCGCGCGGATCGTCGCGACGACCACGGCGGCGGACGGTTTGAGATCCGCCTGACGGCATTTGATGTCGAAGAACTTCTCCGCGCCCAAATCCGCCCCGAACCCGGCTTCGGTCACGACATACTCGGCCAAGCCGAGCGCGGTGTTGGTCGCGATCACCGAATTGCAGCCATGCGCGATATTGGCGAACGGGCCGCCATGGATCAGCGCGGGGTTGCCCTCCAGCGTCTGGACGAGGTTGGGCTTGATCGCCTCCGCCAGCAGCACCGCCATTGCGCCGTCGGCCTTGAGGTCGCGCGCGGTCACCGGCCGGCGGTCGCGCGTATAGGCGACGACGATCCGCCCCAGCCGCGCTTCCAGATCCTCGAGGTCCTCGGCCAGGCACAGGATCGCCATGACTTCACTGGCCACGGTGATATCGAACCCGCTTTCGCGCGGAAAACCATTGGCGGTACCGCCCAGCGACTGCGCAATGTCGCGCAGCGCGCGATCGTTCATGTCGAGCACCCGCCGCCACACCACGCGTCGCACGTCGATGTCGAGCGCGTTGCCCCAATGGATATGGTTGTCGATCAATGCCGCGAGCAGGTTGTGCGCGCTGGTGATGGCGTGGAAATCGCCGGTGAAATGGAGGTTGATGTCCTCCATCGGCACGACCTGGGCATAGCCGCCGCCGGTGGCGCCGCCCTTGGTGCCGAAGCACGGCCCCAGACTCGGCTCGCGCAGCGCGATCATCGTCTTGCGGCCGATCCGGTTGAGCGCATCGGCCAGCCCGACCGAGGTGGTCGACTTGCCTTCGCCCGCCGGGGTCGGACTGATCGCGGTGACCAGGATCAATTTTCCTAGATCGCGCGGCACCGGCAATTGCTCGCGGATCAGCTTGGCCTTGTATTTGCCATAAGGCTCGACCGCGTCGGCCGGGATGCCGGCCCGATCGGCGATTTGCTGGATCGGGCGGAGCGTCGCGGCGCGCGAGATCTCGATATCGGAGAGCATGCGCGCTTCTTAGCGCTCCGATATGGTGGTCGTCACCCCGGATGCGCAACGAATTTGGGGGCTGTCGCATCGCTGTCGTTCGATCTATGTTCCGGTCAGGATCAGGGTTGATGGGTGAAACGTGGCCGAGTTGGTGATCGTCGCATTGGGAGCGCTATTGGTTGGGCTGGTGATCGGCTGGCTGCTGGCCTCGCGGCGCGGAGTCGCGGAACTGGCCGCGGCCAAGGTCCATGCCGACCAGCTTGACGTCACGCGCCGCCAACTCGTTGAGGTCACGGCGGAACGCGACACGTCGATGCGCGCGCTCGACGCCCATCAGGCCGCGTCGCGTGAGCGCGAAGCGGCGTTCGAGGCGCGGTTGGCGGAGATCGTCGCGGCCAAGGACGCGCTCGCCGCGCAATTCGCCGAGGTCGGGCAGAAATTGCTCGATGAGGCCCAGGCCAAGTTTCTCCAACGCGCCGACGAACGCTTCAAGGAATCGGAAGCGACCAGCGGGCAGAGCCTGCGCGCGTTGCTCCAGCCGGTCCACGAACGGCTGCAACGCTACGAGGACGGCGTCGCCAAGGTCGAGGCCGAGCGGCGCGACGCGTTCGGCGCGCTCAACGGCCAGATCGAGGCGATGCGGGTGGGCCAGGAATCGGTTCGTTCCGAGGCGTCGAAGCTGGTCAACGCGCTGCGCAACGCGCCCAAGGCGCGTGGGCGTTGGGGCGAACAGCAATTGCGCAACGTGCTCGAGAGTTGCGGCCTCAGCGAGCATGCCGATTTCCAGGCGGAAGTCAGCGTCGACGACGGCGAGGGCGGGCGACTGCGCCCCGACGTGATTATCCGCGTACCCGGCGGCAACGCGCTGGTGATCGACGCCAAGGTGTCGCTCAACGACTATCAGGATGCGTTCGGCGCGATCGACGATGCCGAGCGCGCGGCGGGGCTGGTGCGCCACGCCGCCTCGATGCGCGCGCACGTCCAGTCGCTCGGCGCCAAGGCCTATTGGACGCAATTCAAGGAAGCGCCCGATTACGTCATCATGTTCGTGCCCGGGGAGCATTTCCTGTCGGCGGCGCTCGAACAGGATCCGGGCCTGTGGGACTTCGCCTTCGACCGCCGGGTATTGCTGGCGACGCCGACCAATCTGATCGCGATCGCGCGGACCGTCGCGGCGGTGTGGCGGCAGGAGAAGCTGGCGGGCGAGGCGCGACAGATCGCCGAATTGGGCAAGGAGCTCTATGCGCGCCTGGCGGTGATGGGCGGCCATGTCGCGCGGCTGGGACGCAATATCGGGCTGGCCAACGATGCCTATAACGCCTTCGTCGGCAGCCTGGAGACGCAAGTGCTGACCCAGGCCAAAAGGTTCGAGGAATTCAACATCGATACCGCGGGGCGGTCGATCGATTCGCCGCCGATGGTCGAGCAATCGCCGCGTCCGCTGGTCAAGCTTGCGTCGGTCGGCGAGATCGCGGATCGTTCGTCGGAGGGATGATCCTCGCGCCTGCTTTGAGTGGAGTGGGTTGATGACGACGATGACAGTTTGGCTTGCGGGCGCGATGCTGATGCTCGTACCGCTATCGGCGACGGCGCAGGACAAGGCCGCGACAACCGCCGCAGACCCGATCGACCAGGCCTTCTCCGCGATTCAGGCCGGAAATCCGACGAGCGCCCTGGCCTTGGTCGATCCGCTGCTCGCCGGCCTGGAGCGCGACTACGCGACCGAGAAGAAGCATATCTTCTGCTCCGAGACGCCCGAGCAGGAGGGTTATTATCTGACCACGACCGACGGCGGCTCCGACAACGTGCGGCTGGTGCCGGCGCGATGGTGCCAGGCGCAATATATCAAGGCGTTCGCGCTGGTCGACCTCAAGCGGTACGACGAGGCGCAAGCGACTTACGAGCGCCTGCTCGGCTACGCGCCGCAGAACGCGCGCTATATCAACGAATTGGGCTATCTGTTCCTGGCCAAGAAGCAATGGCAGCGCTCGATCGACGTCTATACTCGGGCCGAAGCGGCAGCGACCTTTTCGCCCGACCGGCGGGATTACGAACGCTGCGTCGCCTATCGCGGGATCGGTTACGACCTGGTCGAGCTCGGTCGGCTCGACGACGCGGAGGCGGCCTATCGCAAATGCCTGGCGATCATTCCCGACGAACCCAAATCGCTCGGCGAGATCGAGTATATCAAGCAACAGCGGAAGAAGACGACCTGACCCTCACCGCCGGCTTGTGCTCGCCGGCATCATGATAGATCGTCCGCTGCATATCGCGTCGGAGTAAGGCGATGATTGTACGTGCTGTGGCGATCCTGATCACGCTGTCGGCGGTCCCCATGCCTGGCATGGCGAGAGATACGGTCGTGCATCAGGGGACGGCGCGCGACTCGACTGCCCGGAACGTGTCGAAACGCCCGCCGGCCAACAGGGCGCCGGCACCCAAGGGCTGGTACGACGCGGGGATGGCCGCGATCCGCGCCAAGAATCCGGGCCGGGCGATCGAATTGGTCAAGCCGCTGCTGGCCGATTTCGAGAAACGCTATGCCGGCGAAAAGCGCCGCATCTTCTGTGCGGTCAATGCCAGCCAGTCGCGCGCCTATCTGGCCGATGCGGCGGCGGCGAATATCGTGGCGGTGACGGTCGAGCCCGATTGGTGCCGCGCGCAATATGTCCGTGCCTACGCGCTGATCGATCTCGGCAAGGCCGACGACGCCTTGCAGGCGTTCCGGCATCTGGCCGATCTGGCGCCGAAGAATTCAAGGTATCTCAATGAATTGGGATATGCTCTTGCCGACAAGAAGCAATATGCGGATGCCGTCGCGGTATACCAGCGATCGCTGGCCGCGGCGGACTTGTCGCCCGACGATACCGATCAGGAACGCTGCGTCGCCTATCGCGGTATCGGCTACAACATGGCCAAGCTCGGCAAGCTCGACGATGCCGAGGCGGCCTATCGCAATTGCCTGGCGATCGGCATCGACAGCGACGAAGTGCAGGACGCGCTCGACGATCTCGACGAGCAGCGCAAGCAGACGGTCTAAGGTCAGCGCAAGCCGAAAAAGGTCGCGCTGCCCTGTGCATTCGCCAAGGTCAACGTGCGGCCGTCGAGGCGGATGCGCGCGGGATTCGCGATGATCGCGAACAGCGTGTGTTCGACCTCCATACCCGGCCCGGCACACGCCATCTTGGTCGAGATAATCCGGCTGGTGTTCAGGCGGTCACCATCGACCCGGTAGCTGCCGCCAAAGCTGTTGCAGCCGGCGGTGCCGGTGACGCGGCCGCGGTCGAAACGAATCTCGACCGGCAGCGCGGTGCGGACCGGCTCGCCGTTGACGGCCGCGATGGTCCATTGCGTGTCGTCCAGGCGCGATTGCTGCGCGCATGTCGCAAGGGACAAGGCGGCGAGGGCGAGCGTGGCGAGCTTCATCGGATGCCTCCTCGGCTCGCCGGATAATGCAGTGCGGCTGAACGGCTGCTGTCACTCGCGATGGTGCGCGAGCACCTCATAGGCCATCACCGCGGTAGCGACCGCGGCGTTAAGGCTGTCGGCCTTGCCGAGCATCGGCAATTTGACCAGCAGGTCGCATTCGGCCTCGTAAGCCTCGGGCAGACCCTGTGCCTCGTTGCCGGTCAGCAGGAAGGCCGGCGCCTCATACGCCGCGCCGCGGTAATCGTGATCGGTCTGCAAGCTGAGGCCGACCAACTGGCCGGGTCCGGCGCGCAGCCAGGGCAGGAAGTCGCCCCACCGCGCCTGGGCGATCGGCACGGTGAACAGCGCGCCCATGCTCGCGCGGACCGCCTCGACCGAGAAGGGATCGACGCAATCGTCGATCAGGATCAGCCCGCCCGCGCCGACCGCGTCGCCGGTGCGCAGGATCGTGCCGAGATTGCCCGGATCGCGCAGCCGCTCGGCGACCAGCCAGATCGGCGCGGCACTGCGGTCGAGCGCTTCGAGCGGCGTGGTGAATTCGGGAAAGACGCCGACCACCGCTTGCGGATTGTCCTTGCCCGACAGCTTGGAAAGGATGTCGTGACTGGTCTGGATCGCTTCGCCGCCGGCGTCTTCGACCGCATCGACCAGCGCGACGACCAGCGGGTGTTTGGCGCTATCGGCGGCGAAGAACAGATAGTCGGGCAACCGCCCGGCCTCGCGCGCTTCGGTCAGGATGCGCAGGCCTTCGGCGAGGAACAACCCCTCGGCCTTGCGATGCTTCTTGTCGCGCAAGCTGCGGACGCGCTTGACGAGCGTGTTGGAGAAGGCGGTGATTTCGCGCGGCATCCGCGCTCTCTAGCCAACCCGTCACCCCAGCGAAAGAACATCGGGTTGAGCATGCCCCGCATGCTCTAGGATCGTCCGGGAGACGATCCGACTCGGTGTTGGTCTCATGCCGCATTCCCCTCCATGAGATGCCAGCTTTCGCCGGCATGACGGGCTAGGGGCTCAATCCTCGCCGAACTTGGCCTCGACCAGTTCGCACAGCGCGCCGACCGCGCCCTCGGCGCCGTCGCCATCGGCGCTGATCGTGATCGTGTCGCCCATCGCCGCGCCCAGCATCATCAACCCCATGATCGACGTGCCGGTCACCGCCGGTCCGTCCTTCACGACCAAGATCTCGACCGGCTGGGTCGAGGCGAGGGTGACGAATTTCGCCGATGCCCGAGCATGCAGGCCGCGCTTGTTGGTGATCTGCACCGATCGACTGATCGGCATCAGGCGG
Source organism: Sphingomonas sp. (assembly GCF_051962185.1). GTDB lineage: Bacteria > Pseudomonadota > Alphaproteobacteria > Sphingomonadales > Sphingomonadaceae > Sphingomonas. The sequence goes on along the minus strand of NZ_JBQCCN010000217.1, from coordinate 8,097 downwards.
CGGCCTCGCCGAGCGCTTCCGAGGCCACAGCGATATATTTTCGCCCGGCTTCGCGTGCGGCGATCACCGCCTCGACCACTTTCATCGACTTGCGCGCCGAGGCGAGGCGAATCAGCATCGGCAGGTTGATTCCCGCGATCACCTCGACTCGCCCGCGCTCGAGCAGCGAAATGGCGAGGTTCGACGGCGTGCCGCCGAACAGGTCGGTCAGCACGATCACGCCCTTGCCGTCATCGACCTTGCCGATCGCCGTGGCGATATCGGCGCGGCGCGCCTCCATATCGTCGTCGGGGCCGATCGCGATCGACTCGACGCGCTCCTGAGGGCCGACGACATGTTCCATTGCGGTCACGAACTCGGACGCGAGCCGTCCGTGCGTCACCAAAACCAGACCGATCATGCGTTGCTTACTATCCCAAACCCGTCCGCGGCGCACCCTCCAAGGAGTCCTGCGGTGCCGCCCCCAGATCTCGATGCGTGACCGTGGGCGAAAACCCGGCGTCGCGCAACCGCTTCGCGACCCGTTCCGCGACATGGACCGAGCGATGGCGACCACCCGTGCACCCGAAGGCTATGGTTACATAGGCTTTTCCCTCGGCGCGATAGCGGGGCAGAAGGAGCAGCAGCAGGTCCTCGATCTGCTTCATCGCGGCGTCATAGGTCGGATCGCCCGCCACATAGTCGGCGACATCCTTGTCGAGTCCCGTTCCGGGGCGCAATTTCTCGACCCAGTGCGGATTGCGCAGAAAGCGCATGTCGAACACCAGGTCGGCGTTGCGCGGCACGCCGCGGGCGAAGCCGAACGACATGACCGACAGGGTCGGCTCGCCCAGCCCGTCGCCGCCGAAGGTCGCGCGCACTTGCTGCGCCAACTCGTTCGACGAGAGGTCGGTGGTGTCGATCAGGCGGTTGGCCCAGCGCCGGAGCGGTGCGAGCAGCTCGCGCTCGCGGGCGATCCCGTCGCTGGCGGGGCGGTCGAGCGCGAGGGGATGGCGGCGCCGCGTCTCGGCATAGCGGCGCTCGAGCTCGGCACCGCTGCAATCGAGGTACAAGGTACCGATGTCGTAGCCGTGCTCGGCGCGCAGCTTCTTGATGCGCTTGACGATGCTGTCGGGGTCGAAGTCGCGAGTCCTGGCCCCGATCCCGACCGCAAGCGGCGAATCGCTTTCCGTGCTCTCCGACAGCGGCGTGCTGAGCAGCCGATCGAGCAGGCGCAGCGGCAGATTGTCGACCGTTTCCCAGCCCAGGTCCTCGAGCGTCTTGAGCACGGTCGACTTGCCCGCGCCCGACAGGCCGGTGACGAGCAGGATTTCCTTCGCGTGGGTCACGCCTTGGCGCCGGTCAGATGGCGCAGCGCAAGCTCGACCTTGATCGCCGCCGACGCGGTTCGCGGATCGACCGCCACTTCGCGGATATCGAGGCCGGCGATGCGGCGCACCTCATCGGTGAGCGGCATGCGCTCCGGCGATTCGGTCAGGTGGACGAGCAATGCCACGGGAATCTTCTCGACATGCGGCAGCGGCAGGACGCCGAGCCCGCGCACCTCTATGCGGCCAGCGATGGTGTCGGGCGGCGACGCGATCAGCTCGCGGCCCGAGCGCTGGAGCAAGGTGTAGTCGTCGCTGATCAGCGTCGCCCCGCGATCGATCAGGCGCAAGGCGAGGTCGGACTTGCCCGCCCCGGATGCGCCATCGATCAACACCGCGCGGCCGTCGATGGCGACGCTGGAGACGTGAAGCGTTTCGAACGAGAGCGCGGTCGCGATGGCTGCCTCCCCTCAGCTAGGCGCGAGCGGCAACCGGACGATGAACCGGGCGCCGCTCAGACGGTCTTCACGCGACTCGACCGCGATGGAGCCCTGATGCCCCTCGACGATCGTCCGCGCAATGGCGAGCCCTAGTCCCGAATGCTTGCCGAATTCCTCACTTTCGGGGCGGATCGACTGGAAGCGGCGAAACACCGCTTCACGCGCTTCGGGCGGGACGCCGGGCCCTTCGTCCTCGACCCGGAGCACCAGTTCGCCGTCGACGGCGGTCGCGCCGACCGCGATCAGCCCGCCGTCGGGGGAGAAGGAAACGGCATTGTCGAACAGATTCTCGAACACCCGCTCCAACCGCGCGCCTTCGCCCATCACCAGCCGCTGGCCGCGCGCGCGGTCGTCGAAACGAATGCGGATGCCCCGCTCGATGCCGCGCGCGCCGCGCTGCTCGATCAGCGCGACCAGCATCGCCAGCACGTCGACCGGCTCGAACTTCGCCCGGCTGAGCTGGGCGTCGAGCCGCGATGCCTCGGAAATATCGGTGATCAGGCGGTCGAGCCGGTGCACGTCGTCGCGCACGATCGCCAGCAGGCGCTCCTGGAGCGCCGGATCCTTGACATGCGTCAGTCCTTCGACCGCCGATCGTAGCGAGGCGAGGGGGTTCTTCATCTCGTGCGTGACGTCGGCGGCGAACGCCTCGGTCGCGTCGATTCGCGCGCGCACCGCCTGGCTCATGTCGCTCACCGCGCGCGCCAGGCTGCCGATCTCGTCGCGGCGGGAGGGCAGGCGAGGGACCACCACTTCGCGTGCGCGCCCCAGCCGCACGCGGACCGCCGCGCGTGCGAGCCGGCGCAGCGGCCGTACGATCGTCCGCGCGAGGAACCGCGACAGGAAGATCGACACCAGGGTGACGATCGCCAGCACGATGCCGAGCCGCAGGCGCTCGAGCCGGACCGTCTGCGTCACCTCACGGGCATTGACGGTGGTCATCACCACCTCGCCGTCGCCCAGGCCGGCAGCGGCGGTGATGACGGGCGTACGGTCGGGCGCGCGCCATACCGTCGCCGGCGCGGTCGGAGTGGTGCGCGCGGTACGCACGTCGGGCCATTCGGCGCCCGCCTTGCGCTCGCGATACAGGGGCGCGCGGGGCGCGTTGACCACGGTGTCGATCATCGCGTCGAGAAAGCGCGCGACCTGCAATCCCCAGCCTTGCTTGTCGGGGTCGATCAGCACGAAATTGCGCAAGCCCATCGACCGAGTGTCGACGATCTGGGTTCCGTCGGGGGCGAAGAGCCTGATTCGCGTGCCGGTATCGCGTGCCAACTTCACCGTCAGCGCATTGCGTTGCTCGGGTGGGGCGGTGGCGATCGCCGCGCCGATCAATCGCGCTTCGCGGCTCGCCTGGGCGGTTCGGTTGTCGAGAATGCGGACCCGATACGAATCGAGATAGAAGAATCCGCCGGCGAGCAGGGCGAGCGCGAAGATGTTGAGCGCGAGGATGCGCGCGGTGAGCGAAATCCGGCCAGACCATCTGAGCGCGAGGTCGCGGCCTTCGCCCTCCGCTTCATTCCTCCGAGAAACGGTAGCCGGCGCCATAGAGCGTCTCGATCGCATCGAATTCGGCATCGACCTCGCGGAACTTGCGACGGACACGCTTGATGTGGCTGTCGATCGTGCGGTCGTCGACATAGATGTCGTCCTGATAGGCCGCGTCCATCAGCTGGTTGCGCGTCTTGACCACGCCCGGGCGCTGCGCCAGCGCCTCGAGGATCAGGAATTCGGTCACCGTCAGCGTGACGTTGTCGCCGCCCCATGTCACGCGATGGCGCGCCGGGTCCATCTGCAGCCGGCCGCGCTCGATCACCGTGTCGCTGGCGGCTTCCTCGCCGCCGGCATGGGCATGGCTCAATTCGGTGCGGCGCAGGATGGCGCGGATCCGCGCGATTAGCAGGCGCTGGCTGAACGGCTTGGCGATATAATCGTCGGCGCCCATCGCGAGGCCGAGCGCCTCGTCGAGTTCGTCGTCCTTGCTGGTCAGGAAGATGACCGGGATCTGGCTCTTCTCGCGCAGCCGCCGCAGCAGTTCGAGCCCGTCCATCCGCGGCATCTTCACGTCGAAGATGGCGAGGTCGGGCGGATTGTCGACCAGCGCCTTCAGCGCCGTCTCGCCGTCCGAATAGACGCGAGTCAGGAATCCCTCCGCCTGGAGCGCGATCGAGACCGAGGTCAGGATGTTGCGATCGTCATCGACGAGCGCGATGGTGGCCGTCATCGTGCGGGGTTGTCCGAGACCATGGTGGCGATACGACTAGGGCGTGCGTCCTTGACTGGCAATGCCTCGACGGGGCGCGAGAGCGGCTTGGCGTGAGACAGTAGCGGTACGTCCCCGGGCCAAGGCGGGGCGTGTCGGCGAAGTTTGCGCCGTCTCGCCGATGTTGGAATTGAGGCGTCTATCGGAGCAATTTGATGCTCTTGATGATAATGATGAATTTGTTTCCGCATTCGTTCTGAAAACGGCTGATCGTCGCCGGGATGGGATCTTCTGCAGCCATGGCGAAATAGTTCAGCGCCGTGCCTCGAATGAGCACGGATTTTCCGTTCATGTGTAGAAGCTTTTTCGTGAACCGTTGAGGCTTGGCAAAATACGCATTTACACATCGTGTGGATGTGTCCGGCACGCCGCCGCTGGCACGAAACCGGTAGAGCCTGATGCCGCGCTCGATCTTTGCCACGCCACGAACATTCACGGGAAATGAGGGGGAACTCATCTCGGTCGATGTTTGAAGAGCGAGGACCAGGACTACGCCAAACATCGATCGCCCCCTATCGCTATTCGTAAACTTTCCCTGTGACCGGCGATGAATTTCGTTGCCGATCTACCGGGATACGCGACCCTCACTATCCGCAGACAGTCCGTTAAGGCAACATATCGACGCCACGCCTTCGACGGGTTCCTACCCGCAACCCGACGGCAACGCGTCGTCACGGATGGCGCCGCACCCATCGAAACCTTTGCACCGGTAAACCATTGCGCTGTTTGACGGACGCGCGGCGCGGTTCTATGCGCCGCCGGACACGAGGATGCATACGTATGCGGGCAAACCCGCAACGTTCGGTATTCGGAGGAAAAATGATCGACCGAGTCCCTGCCAAGGGGCTGGACGCGCAGGGCATCGCCACTGCCGCCAAGCTTTATTGGAATCTTGAAACGGCCCCGCTCGTCGAGCAGGCCATCGCGCGCAACGAAGGTCATCTGGCCGCCGACGGCCCGTTGGTCGTCGCCACCGGCCGGCACACCGGGCGATCGGCGCAGGACAAGTTCATCGTCCGCGACGCCGAGACCGAGTCGAGCGTCTGGTGGGGCAAGACCAACAAGGCGATGAGCCCCGAGGCGTTCGCGGCGCTCAAGGCCGATTTCCTCACCGCGCTGGGCAAGCACGACACCTTGTTCGTCCAGGACCTGTACGGCGGCTCGCAGCCGTCGCACCGGGTCAACGTTCGCGTCATCAACCAATATGCCTGGCACAGCCTGTTCATCCGCACGATGCTGGTCCGCCCGGCCACGCACGAACTCGCCGGGTTCGATCCCGACTATACGATCATCGACCTGCCGAGCTTCCGCGCCGATCCCGAGCGCCACGGCTGCCGCAGCGAGACGGTGATCGCGGTCAATTTCAGCGAGAAGCTGATCCTGATCGGCGGCACCGAATATGCCGGCGAGATGAAGAAGTCGGTGTTCGGCCTCCTCAACTATCTGCTGCCGGTCAAGGGCATCATGCCGATGCATTGCTCGGCCAATATCGGCCCGGAAGGCGGCTCGGCGGTGTTCTTCGGCCTGTCGGGGACCGGTAAGACCACGCTGTCGGCCGATGCCAGCCGCACGCTGATCGGCGACGACGAGCATGGCTGGTCGGACGAGGCGGTGTTCAATTTCGAGGGCGGTTGCTACGCCAAGATGATCCGCCTGTCGGCCGAGGCCGAGCCGGAAATCTACGCGACCACCAAGCGCTTCGGCACGGTGCTCGAGAATGTCGTGATGGATCCGGAGACGCGGATCCTCGACCTCGACGACAACAGCCTCGCAGAGAATTCGCGCGGCGCCTATCCGATCGACTTCATCCCCAATGCCAGCGCCGCGAACATGGGCCCGGTCCCGCGCAACATCGTGATGCTGACCGCCGATGCGTTCGGCGTGTTGCCGCCGATCGCCAAGCTGACGCCCGACCAGGCGATGTACCACTTCCTGTCGGGCTACACCGCCAAAGTCGCGGGGACCGAGATCGGCGTGACCGAGCCGGAAGCGACCTTCTCGACCTGTTTCGGCGCACCGTTCATGCCGCGCCATCCGTCGGTTTATGGCAATCTTCTCAAGGAGCGGATCGCCAAGGGCGGGGTCGATTGCTGGCTGGTCAACACCGGCTGGACCGGCGGCAAATACGGCGTCGGCAAGCGCATGCCGATCAAGGCGACCCGCGCGCTGCTCAATGCCGCGCTCGACGGCAGCCTCAACGACGCCGAGTTCCGTACCGACCCGAATTTCGGGTTCCAGGTGCCGGTCGCGGTGCCGGGCGTCGACAGCCACATTCTCGACCCGCGCGAGACCTGGGGCAACAAGGCCGAATATGACGCGATGGCGGCCAAGCTGGTCGACCTGTTCGTCGATAATTTCGCGCAATTCTCGGATCATGTGGACGAAGGGGTGCGACAATCGGCGCCCCGGACCCCCGCCACCGCGTAACAGGCCCGGCGTTCGGTCGGGCCTCCATCAGGAAGCCCGACCAATGACCGACCATCCGATCCGTTTCTTCGCCGACGATGCGGCCGTCCGCCATGTGGGCGAGGGGCTGCTCGCGCGCACGCTGCCCAAAGCCGAATGGACCCACGAAGCGCATCTCGCCGCTTGCCTGTGGTTGCTAACCGAGCGGCCCGACGTGGATGTCGAGCGCGACCTGCCCGGGATCATTTCGGCCTATAACGAAGCGGTCGGCGGCGTGAACGACGCGACCCAGGGCTACCACCACACGATCACGCTGACCTATGTCGCCGCGGTCCGCGCCCATCTCGCCGCGACGCCCGCCGGCACAGGGCTGGCGGCCAAGGTCAATGCGCTGCTCGCCGCGCCGCAGGGCCGACGCGACTGGCCGCTGACGCTCTATTCGCGCGACAGATTGTTCTCGATCGACGCCCGGCTCCGCTTCGTACCGCCCGATCTGGCTTCCTGACCGCCGCGCAAGGCGGTATTTGGCGATCAACCGGAGTCGTTTCGCTTCCGGCCCAGTGAAAGGAAGCTTCCATGTCGTTGCTCGATGGCATTCTCGCCCAGGTGAATTCGAACGCCGACGTCCAGAACCTCGCCACCAAGGTCGGGATCACCCCCGAACAGGCCGAGAGCGCGATCATGGCGCTCGCCAAGTCGCACACCGAGCCGGGCGACACCGTCGAAGGCGCGGCGGCGTCGACCGGCCTGGGCTCCGACGTGCTGAGCCAGATCGTCGGGCATATCGGCGGCGAAGGATCGCTTGGTCAGTTCGCCACACTGGTCAACGGCGCCGAGAATTCGGGCATCCTCGGCCAGCTCGGCGGGCTCGCCTCGGGCCTGTTCGGCGGCAACAAGGCCTAATCGTTCCGAAGCTCAGGCGGGTTCGACGAGCAACTCGCCTGAGCTTTCGCCGACCACGCGCACCTTGGCGCCGAGCGGGGCGTCCGGGCCGCGTGCCGGCCAGGCGCCGTCGCCGACCTTGACGCGGCCGCTGCTCGCGCTGATCGCTTCGGTCACCGTCACCACCTCGCCGATCAGCCGTGCGGCGCGGTCGTTGAGCAGCGGGTCCTCGCTGGGCGCCGATGTGCGATACCAGCGATAGCCAATCGCTGCGGCGACCCCGCTGGCGATCGCGAAGATCGCCGCCTGGACCAGGATCGGCTGGTCGGGCAGCGCCAGCAGCACGAATCCCGTGATCCCGGCGCCGAGCGCCAGGAAGATCAGGAAAAAGCCGGGAGCGATCAGCTCGGCGACGCCGAGCACCAACGCGGCGACCAGCCAGGCGGTCGCACCCTGTTCCAACCATGCGAGCATGATGCGCTCCTCTCAGGCCTTGGGACGCGGCGCGGGTTGCGGCTGCGGTGGCGGCGCGCCGTGGCCCAGCGCTTCCTTGGCCAGCTCGCCGATCCCGCCCAGCGTGCCAATCAATTGCGTCGCCTCGACCGGGAAGAGGATGGTCTTGGCGTTGGGCGATGTCGCGAACTTGCCGACCGCCTCGACATATTTCTGCGCGACGAAATAGTTGATCGCCTGGGCGCTGCCGGTCTCGATCGCATCGGACACCATCTTGGTCGCCTTG